>DASXEF010000241.1:0-5814 GCA_036490255.1 Kofleriaceae bacterium | reverse complement strand
CAACGCCGCCATCTTGGCCGAGCGGAAACCCCGGCCGGCCGACGACGATCGGCGGCGCGAGCGCGCAGACGTCGTCCCAGCGATGCCACTTCGCGGTCTCCTGCAGGATGTCGGCGCCGATCACGAGATGAAACTGCCGCGACGGCTCGCGCGCGCGCAGCACCTCGATCAGCTCGACCGTACGACTCGACACGAAGCCCGGTCGTGCCGCGAGCTCCGCTTCGGCGCGGCTGACGCGGACGCGCGAGCCGAGCGGTGCCGCGGCGAGCTCGCACATCGCGACGCGATGGTCGTAGTCGGCGAGCGTCTTGTGAAACGGATGCGCGAACGTCGGCACGAACCACAGCTCGTCGAGCTCGCATGTCTCGAGCACGTACAGCGCGACGAGCTGGTGCGCCGCGTGCGGCGGATTGAAGCTGCCGCCGAACAGCGCCGTGCGGAGCGCAGCGACGTTCACAGTCATGAATACAGCAAGTATGCGCTGCGCTCGTCGGTAAACATACCCTCGTCGCGCGGCCACCGCGCCGTCAGGTCGTCGAGGCTCGCGCCGGCTTCGATGCCCGCGCGCAACTTCGCGCCGCCCGCGAGCAAGTCGATCGCCGCGATCTTGTCGACGAACTCGTAGGCTTTCTCGCGCCAGTGAAACTTGTCGGGCGCTTGATCGCGCGCGCACTTCAGCACGGCGACGCCGGTGCGATACGAGCGAAACGCGAGCGCATCTGTGATGTGGAGCTGCACGCCGCCGCATGCGGTCTTCGCGTGCTTTTGAAATTGCGGCGTGAACACGATCGGCCGGAACCGCACGCCCGGCAGGTCGAGCTTCGCGAGATCCGCCGCGAGCTGATGGCCGTCTAGATGCGGCGCGCCGAACAACTCGAACGGCCGGGTCGTTCCACGGCCTTCGGAGCACTCGGTGCCCTCGACCAAACACATGCCGGGATAGACGAGCGCGGTGTCGATCGTCGGCATGTTCGGCGACGGCATCACCCACGGCAGGCCGGTGTGCTCGAACCACATGTCGCGCTGCCAGCCGCGCATGGTGATCACCGCGAGCTCGAGGTCGAGCTTCTCGACGTCGTGGCGCCAGCGCGCGATCTCACCGGCCGTCATGCCGTGGCGGATCGCGCACGACACGAGCCCGACGAACGATTCGAACCCGGCCTCGATCAGCGGGCCTTCGACGGCGACGCCACCGATCGGGTTCGGCCGATCGAGGATGATCACCTGCTTCTTCGCCTTTGCGCACGCGCGCATCGCGAGCACCATCGTCCACACGAACGTGTAGTAACGACTGCCGACGTCTTGCACGTCGTAGATCACGACGTCGACGTCGTCGAGCATCGCCGCGGTCGGCGTGAGCGACGCTTCGGTGTGGCCGTACAAGCTGTGCACCGGCACGTTGCTCACCGGATCGCGCGCATCGTCGACGCTGATCATGTCTTGCGCATCGCCGCGCACGCCGTGCTCGGGGCCGAAGAGCGCCGTGAGCTTGAGCTTGCCGCCGAGCAGCTCGACCGCGTGCACGAGGTCCTCGTTGACCGACGTCGGGTTACAGATGAGGCCGACGCGCTTGCCGTCGAGCGCGGCGAGCCCGTCGCTTGCCAATCGCGCGAGCCCGGTCTGGATCGCCATTACGCGAAAATCGGAACGGGCTTGAGCGAGACCTTGTTGTCCTTGGTCACGACGCGGAAGCGCACCGCGCGGCACTGATACTGCGCCTTGAGCTTGCCTTCGTTGACCTTGAGCTTCGCGATGAAGTTCTCGAACGAGACGTCGTCGGGCGAGCCGACCGCTTTGCGCGCGGCGACGTACTCGGTGAACACGCGCTTGTAATAGTCGGGCTCCGATTCCTGCGCGAGCGCGGCGAGCTGCGGATCGGTCTGGGGCGCCATGCCTTCGGTCTCTTCGAACTCGACGCGACCCGGAATGATCGGGTTGCCCTCGTCGTCGAACTCTTCGTCGCCCGGCTCGGGTCGGCCGAGCAAGCGCGCGAGCATGACGTTGAGGCCGTTCGCGAGGCCGTCGAGCTCGAGCCCGACCGGCCGGAACGTGCGATCGACGTTGCCGTTGATGATGTCGGTGACGCCGAGCTCGATCTGATCGACCTGCGCGATGATCCGGCGATGCGACAGATACAAGCCGACGAGCGAGATGCCGAGTGCGCCCAAGCCGAGCAAGAGGATGAACAGCTTGATCGTGCCCGCGGTGTCCGCGACCGTGTCGGTGACCGGCGAGAGCACCATCGCCTCCGCCGTGACCGCCGGATAATCCTTCGGCATGCGGCGCGGGTTCGACGTCGAGCGCGGCATCGTGACGGCTGCGGCGAGATACGACACGCCGTCGATCGTCACGGTTTGCTCGCCGCTCGTCGGCGTGAGCTTGCCGCCCTTCGCGATGTCGGTGAGCTGCTTGCTCTTGCCGGTGTCTTCTTCGCTCGAGCCCGGCTTCGTGAAGCTCGTCGCCGCGACGCGCGTGCCGTCGTAGTACGCGATCTCGGTGCCGAGCAGCTGCTTGTCGTGCTGCGCCTGCTGCGCGGTCTGCGAGTACGCGACCACCACGGCGCCGATGATCACGACGCCGTCGGGATCGTTCGCCGGCACCGGCGCGTCGGGATCGATCACCGGCGCGACGCCGATCTTCATCATGCGGTTGTCGGGCGAGATCCAGATGTCGCTGATGATCGCGCGGTTGCCGAGCACGACGTTGAGCGCCGGGATGATCGTCGCGCCGGTCTTGTCGCCCTCGGTCTTCCACTGGTTCGGCACGACGCCGTTGACCTCGTTCATCGCGAGCAGATTGCCCTGCGCATCGACGAGCGCGATGATGTCGGGTTTGGTGTCGCCCTCTTTTTCATTCGAGGTGAACCGCGTGAAGCCGAGGCGCGCTTGGTTGTCGCGCTCGACCGTGCTCGACGCCTTTAGCGACGCGACGAACGCGTGATCGGCGGCGAGCCGTTCGGCCTTGTTCGCGACGTCGATCGCCTCGAGCTGAGCGAGCTGCTGCACGACTTGGTACGCGCGTTGGAGCTGCCCCTTCGCGTCGCGGTGAACCTTGTCGTTGTAGCTGTGCGTCGTGACGAAAAAAGCGATCGCCGTGAGCGCTGCAATAACGGCAGCGACGACGGCGGCGATGACCGTGCGGGACATGATCCCTCCAACTCGCGATTATTCGTGTGCCTACGCGGGGATGTCAATGCGGGCTGAACTGCTTGAGCGCATCGCAGATCTTGTCGACCTCGGCGCTTCCGAGATTCGCGGGCTGAAACACGCAGACCGCCTCCGCCACACCGGCCCGGAGACTGTCCGGGAGAATGCTGGCGTCGTCGGCGACCAGCATGATCCGCACGCCGCTCGGCGAGAACGTCGCCGCGGCGAGCGCGGTGGCGCAATTCGGCGGCGTGCCGCCCTTCGGATAAAGCTTGCTATCGCACAGCTTCGCCCGCGGCAAAGCGACGATCCGATCGATCACGTCGAGGTCGGCCGAGGCCTGTTTCGCCGCGTCGCGCATCGCGTCCAGCGCCCGGACCAGCTCGTCGTCGACCTGGTGTGGGGTCAGCTTGGCATCGGTCTCGATCAACACGTGGCCGAATTGGGCCCCGGCGACGAGCGCCACACCGTCGACGTGCTCGATCGATTCGTAGCCGTGCGTGCGATGCGTGGCGACGTAAGCGACCGCGCCGGCCGACGCGAGCACGACGCCACCGAGCACGAGCCACGGCCAACGCCCGAACCGCCGCCGCCGCCCGAGTGTCGGCGAGCTCGTCGTGCCCGGCTCGAGCTCGTCGGCGATGCTCGTCGCGCGCACCGGATCCTGCGACGAGATCGGCGTCGACCGCAGCTCTTCGACCGCGTCGCGGCCGAGCCGCTGGGTCTCGACCAGCCCGACGTCGCCTTCGCGCAGCGACGCCTCCAAGATGATCTTCATCTCGCGCGCGCTCGCGAACCGATCGTCGGCGCGCTTCGCGAGCGAGCGCATCAGCGCATCTTCGACCTGGCTCGGCAGCTCGACGCCGAGCGCCGACGGCCGCTTCGGCGCCTCCGACAGGTGTTTCGTCATGATCTCGAAGTGCGTGCTGCCGTCGAACGGCGTGTCGCCGACGAGCGATTCGTAGAGCGTGGCGCCGAGCGAATAGATGTCGGTGCGCAGATCGACTTCGTGGCCGCGCACCTGCTCGGGCGACATGTAGCGCACCGTGCCCATCGTCTGGCCGGTCGCGGTCAGCCGCGTCGACGTCGTCATCTTCGCGATGCCGAAATCCATCACGGTCGCGGTCGAGTCCTGCGCGCGCACGAGCACGTTCGACGGCTTCATGTCGCGGTGGACGACGCCGCGGCCGTGCGCGTACTCGAGCGCTTTGAGCACGTCGACCGCGATTCGCGCCGACGCGCGCCAATCGAGCCGGCGGCGCTCGAGGATCTGGCGCTCCCACGTCTTGCCCGGCACGAACTGCATCGCGAGCACGAAGCTGCCGTTCTCCTGACCGAAGTTGTAGAGGTGGACGATGTTCGGGTGATCGAGCGCCGCGAGTGCCTTGGCCTCGTCGACAAAGCGCGATTTGACCTGGCTGTTCGCCGCGAGCTCGGGCGGCAAGATCTTCAGCGCGACCTCTTGGTCGGTGAGCTTGTGGCGCGCCTTGAACACGACGGACATGCCGCCCTGCCCGAGCACGTCGACGAGCTCGTAGGTGCCGAGCACGAGCTGACCGAGCATGCGATGCGCGCCGGTCGCGCCGAGCGCCGTGCCGCAGCTCGCGCACTTGACGTCGATGTCGAGGATGTCGGCCTGGCACTGCGGGCACTTCACGCTGCAACGCCTCCATGCCGACGTTCCCAGCCGGGAACGCGATCGAGCAAGCGACCGAGCTCGTCGACGAGGATCGCCGGAAACTCGACCGGCGTGTAGTGCGTCCCGCCGTCGATCACGACGAGCCGCGAGCCGCGCACGGCGCGATGAATGTGCTCGGCGGTCGCCGGCGGCGTCATCAGATCTTTCGCGCCGGTGATGATCGCGAGCGGGACGCGGATCTGCGGCAGCACCACCTCGGCGTCGTGCTCGTCGAGCCGCGCGAGCAAGTCGGAGTAGATCGCCCAATCGATCGTCTGAAATCCGCCCGCGACGATGCGAAAGATCTCCATGTCGATCGTCGGCGAGACCAGGCCGACGCGCTTCATCGCCGAAATCAAGGCGTCGCTGCCGGCGACGAGCTTGGTGGCACGACCGACGAGGCTCGCCTGGGCCTTCACGAGCGGCAGCAGCATCGGAATGATCCGGCCGACGAGCCGGCTGCCCATCACGGTGCGGAACGTCTTGCCGTAGGTGCCGTTGATCGCGAGCATGCCTTTGACGCGATCGGGATGGCGCAGGATCGTCTCGAAGCCGACCTGTACGCCCATCGACCAGCCGGCGATCACGAAGTCGCCGACGTGCTCGGCCGCCAAGATCTCGATCAGATCGGCCACCTGATGCGCGATCGTGTTCGCGTCGGGGTTCGCCGGCGCGCTCGACGTGTACAGCCCGCGGTAGTCCCAACAGATGACCTTGTAGCCGTCGAGCGCCGTGTAGAGATGGCGAAACGCGACGTACGTGCCGCCGAGCCCGTTCGCGAGCACGACGCACGGACCGTCGCCGCGAACCTGGTAGCCGATGCGCGTGCCGTCGCTCGCGACGACGTAGCGCTGCTCGACTTCGATCATGTGAAACGAGCCTACCCGAAAATGAAACGGGCCGAGACGATGCTCGGCCCGCTTGAGGAGATCGCGACCAGATCAGAAGTAGATCAGAAGTAGAGGATCGCGGCGAGACGACCGCGCGTGT
>DASXEF010000235.1:0-12885 GCA_036490255.1 Kofleriaceae bacterium | reverse complement strand
TCTATGAGGACCAGCTCGCGTCCATTCGCGCGTCGCGTGTGAATCGCGCGGGCCAGGGCCGCGTCGATCTCTCGCTGCTTACCGATGGTCTCCGCGCCGAGCGCGAGCAGGGAATCACCATCGACGTTGCGTACCGCTACTTCTCCACGTCGCGCCGCAAGTTCATCATCGCGGACACGCCGGGCCACGTGCAGTACACGCGCAACATGGTGACCGGTGCGTCGACCGCGAGCTTGTCGATCATCCTCGTCGACGCGCGCCACGGCCTGGTCGAGCAATCGCGCCGCCACGCGTTCATCGCGTCGCTGCTGCGCATCCCGCACCTCGTGTTCGCGGTGAACAAGATGGATCTCGTCGGCTGGGACGAAGCGACGTTTCGCCGGATCGAAGCCGAATTTCGCGACTTCGCGTCGCGGCTCGACGTGCAAGACGTCGCGTTCATCCCGGTCTCGGCGCTCACCGGCGGCAATGTCGTCGATCGCGCGGCCGAGTCGCCCTGGTATCACGGCCCGACGCTGCTCTATCACCTCGAGACCGTGCACATCTCGAGCGATCGCAACCTGATCGACGTGCGGTTTCCCGTGCAGTGGGTGATTCGCCCGCAGTCTTCCGACCATCCAGATTATCGCGGCTACGCCGGGCAAGTCGCCGGCGGTGTGCTCAAGCCCGGCGACGATGTCGTCGTGCTGCCGAGCGGCCGCGCGACGAAGATCGCGAAGATCGAGCAATTCGGCACCGAGCTCGATGCCGCGTATGCGCCGATGAGCGCGACGCTGCACTTCGCCGACGATGTCGACATCTCGCGCGGCGACATGATCTGCCGGCCGAACAATCAAGCGCGTGTCGGCCAAGATCTCGACGCGATGATCTGCTGGATGAGCGAGCGCCCGCTCGCCGCGAAGGGCCGCTACGCGCTCAAGCACACGACGCGATGGACGCGCGCGATCGTCACCGAGCTGCTTTATCAGCTCGACGTCAACACCGGGCACCGCGTGCAAGACGCGACGCAGCTCGCGCTCAACGACCTCGGCCGGATCCGGCTGCGGACGACCACCCCGGTGATCTACGACTCGTATGCGCGGAATCGTACGACCGGATCGTTCATTCTCGTCGACGAGACGACAAACGAAACCGTCGCAGCTGGCATGATCGTCGACGCGTGAAGCTCGCGACCACGGACGACGTTTGCGACTACCTCGGGATCGCCGGGCTCGAGCTGCGCCCGGTGCTCGCGCGCTTGCACGACGCGGCGAAGGCACTCGGCGAGTCGCCGCACGCAGATCTGTTGCGCATGGATGCGTGTCATCGGCTGCGGATCGGCCAAGACGCCGCGTTCGCGAGCCGCGAGCCGTTCGGCGCGTTCGTCCGCATCGTCGAGCACGCGGCGGCGGTGCTCGAAGCCACGCGCGCACTACCGCTCGCGACGACGACGCTCGATCCCGGCGAGGTCAGCGTGCCTCCACCCGACTTCGACGAGGCAACCGCCGAGCTGCGCGCGAGCTTCGAGCGCAACGGGTTCGATCTAACGCACGCGGCAAGTCAGCGCGTGCTCGATGCCGGCTGTGGCGACGGGCGCACGTCGGTCGCGCTCGCGCGGCTCGGCTTCGCCGAGGTCGTGGGCTTCGACTTCAACCCGCCGGCGCTCGCGATCGTCAACGTGCAATTCGTCCACGGCGATGTCCTGCACCTGCCGTTCGCCGACGGAGAATTCGACGTCGTCGTGTCGAACGGCGTGCTCCATCACACGTACGACGCGAAGCGCGGTCTCGCCGAGATCCGCCGCGTGATGAAGCCGGGAGGCGCCGGCTGGCTCGAGCTCTATCAGCGACCCGGCGGGCTCGATCGGCTCGCGCATTACATCTCGCGATTGTTGCTGCGCGACGCGAACCGCGAAGTCTGCCGGCGCTATTGCTATGCGCTCGGCGTGCCGGCGAATCGCAGCTCGCTCTTGCTCGAGCTCTGGCTCTCGCCGATCGCCGAGTGCTACACGCCCGCAGAAGTCGACGACATGTTGCGCGCGGCGGGCTTCGCCGCGTGGCGCCGCGAGCCGCTCAGCGACGAGCCGCATGCGGCCGTGAAGTACGGCGTCGGCGACAACCGCTACGTGATCGCAGGCTAAGCGAGGCCGTGCCGTTCGAGGAGCCCGACGACGCGCTTCGCGCTCGCATCGATCGATTCCTGATCGGTGCGCACTTCGAGGTGCGGTTGTTCGGGCGGCTCGTACGGATCCGACACGCCGGTGAAGTGATCGATCTCGCCGGCGAGTGCCTTCTTGTAGAGGCCTTTGACGTCGCGCTCGGCGACTGTCTCGAGCGGCGCGTTGACGAACACTTCGAGGAACGCGTGGCCGGCATCGGCCGACATCTTCGCGAGCTCGGCGCGAGTCTCGGCGTACGGCGCGATCGAGGCGACGAACACGAGCACGCCGTGCTTCGCGAGCAAGCGCGCGATGTAGCCCATGCGATGGACGTTGGCGTCGCGGTCGTGCTTCGAGAACCCGAGGCCGGCGCTGACGAACTCGCGGATCTCGTCGCCGTCGAGGACTTCGATGTGCGCGCGGCCGAGCTGCTTGGCGACCGCGTCGGCGAGCGTCGACTTGCCGGAGCCCGAGAGCCCGGTCAGCCATACGATTCCGCCTTTCACGGCTAGTCCGGAACCAGCTGCAACGTGATCTTGAAGTTCGCCGACGTGGCGTCGCCGTCCTTGTCTTTCGGCACCGGGAACCGCCACGTCACCATCAAGCTCGACACGCAGCCGTCGACTTCGGAGTTGAGGCCGCTCGCGCCGGTCGACACCGCGCGGCCGGTCTCGTTGACCGTGAATGCGAGCGCGATCTTGCCGCGCGCCGACGCGTCCTTCTTCAGATAGTTCGTGTAGCAGCGCTTGATCTGCGACATGTACACGCTCTGGATCTTCGACAGCACGACGTCGGGGGTGAGCGAGACGTCGCTATCGCCCTGCTTGTCGGCGACCGCGATGCGACCGGTCGGCGCTTTTTCGATCTTCTCGCCGCCGGCGGTTTCGGTGCCGCCCGGACCGTTGATCGCCGGGCCGTGGCCCGTGCCGACGCGCGCGTCGCCATCGCCGCGCAAGCCGCGACCCGCGCCGCCGCCGACCGCGACGGACTTGCCGCCTTCGCGGACGTCTGCGATCTGCTGACCGAGATCGGCGCCGGGACGACGCTTGCTCATGTCGCCTTCGCTCGTGCCGTTGTCACCTTCGCCGGTGAGCAAGTCGGCCATCGCGCGGGCGTTGTTCTCTTGCAGCGAGATGTCTTGCTTCGCGTCACGACCGGGATCCGGCTTGGGCTCCGTCTTCGGCTCGGGCTTGTCGGCTTTCGCCGCCGGCTTCTCGGCCGCCTTCTTGTCGCCGCTGGTATCGGTCTTCTCGGGCGCTTTGGGCTTCTCGACGTCGACCGTGTACTCGTCGGGCTTGAACGTCAGGTTGTACGCGCGCTCGGCGATGCCGTTGTTGGTATCGACGTCGTGGACGAGCGCCGCGATCGCGAACGAGAAGTGGATGACGATCGACGCGCCGAGGATCACCATCAGCCGCGGATCCAACCGATCGGCGAACGTGCCGCGCACGGATGCAGGCAGCATCGGCCGCGGTTGCCGCGGCGGCTCGGTGACGAACTGGAACAGCACCGTCAGATCGCCGAGCGACAGCTTGCCGCGCGACGTCGTCGACAGCGGGACCTGCCAGTAACCGGGCGATTGCTGCGCCTGCTGCTTGAGCGACTCGAGCGTCGTGACGTTGCCGCCGTCGGAGAGCCGGCCGTCCATCTTCGGCAGGAAGCGCAAAAAGTAGCGCTCGTTCTCGAGCACGAACATCGTGTGCTCGAGCGGCAGCCCGTCGACCGGGATCGAGAAGGTGTTCTTCATCGACTGGCCGATCGAGACGCTCGTGTGCTCGCGGATCAGCCGCTCCTCGACGAGCTTGCCGCCGAGCAAGATGCCGATGCGCAGGATCCGCTGTCGCGATCCGCCGTTTTGCTGAGGTGCGCGCGCGGCCGCCATCAGAACGGCGCTTTCTTCACGGTCGAGAGGATGAGCGGCATGAAGTCCTGCTTCAGCGTCTCCCACTCGTAGTCGATGTTTCGCGGCGTGAGCACGTAGACGACGCTCGGCCGCGGAACCTTGCCGCACACGGCGACGACGGTATCGATCACGGTGATCGGCTTACCGTTGACGTACTCGATGTGGAACTTGCCCTGCTTCTTGTCGGTCTGCGAGTCGTCGTCCGAGCAGCCTTCGGGCGCGGCGATCGCCGGCGCCGCCGACGCTGCGATCAACGCGAGAGCGAGGACAAATCGCATTGGCTTAATCATGGGCTACCTTTCCCGCCGCTGCCACCCTTCGCAGGCTTCTGCTTGCGCTTCTTTTCCTCGCGCTTGACCGCCTTGGTGACATCTTTCATGCGCTCGTCGTACAGCTTGATGTCGACGTTCGGCATCGTCTTGTACTTGTCGAGAAAGTCTTTCGCGGCGTTGAGCCGCTGCATCGTGTCGAGCGTGCTGCCACCCGACGGGAACGGATCGGCGTCGAGGTAGAGCAGCGCGAGATCGAAGTACGCGGGGCCGTAGTTGGGATTTGCGGCGATCGCGCGGCGATACGTGCTCTCGGCCTGAACGATCAGCGTGTTGCGATCGGGCGAGCCCAGCGGGAAATCCGCCGAGTGGCCGCGATACGCCGAGGCGAGCGAGGTCAGCGTGATCGCGTCGTTGCGGCTGAACTGCTTGGTCAGCTTCTCGAACGTCTCCTGCGCCTGTGCGTACTGCTTGTTCTCGAGCTGATGCACGCCGACGTCGACGAGTGCACTCGCGAACTGTGGGTTAAGCTCGACGGCTTTGTTGAACGCGAGCACCGCTTGCTCGGGCCGATTCGTGTGGTCGTAGACCAAGCCGTAGACGTAGTAGATGCCGGCGTTCTTCTTCGCGGCGTCGCGCTTGAACACGTCGTCGAGCACGAGCTCCGCCGTGTCGTATTCGTGCTTGTGGTAGTAGGCAAACGCGACGTACGCCGCTGCGTCGATATTGGTCGCGTCGATCGCGAGCGCGGCCTTGGCCTCGCGCAGCGCCGTGTCGGGATCCGGCGTCGGCGCCGACAGCGCCGCGCGCGCGACGCTCAAGTGCTGGTCGACCTGCGCCTTGGCCTGCGCCGGATCGGGATCGAGATCGGGATACGTCACCGGCGCTTCGGTGCCGGCCGCCGGATCGGGTCCGCCGAACGCGCTCGTGCCGGCGCTGCCGCCGGCCGTCGCGACGTCGCTGCCCGATGGTGTCGCCGAGTTGTCCATCGACTGCTGATCGCTGCCGCCGGCTTTCGGTGTGGTCGTGTCTTTCTTCGCGCCGCCGCCGCATGCGGCGAGTGCGAGGACGATCGCGAGCGTTTTCATCTTCATCACGGCGCGTCCGTCCCTTGAATGAGCTCCTGGCGCAGATGGTTCGGATACTCGTCGGGAAACTCGCGGCCGAGGTTCTCGAGCGCGTGCTGGCTCCACTTGTTCGAGATGCCGCCTTGCTTCGCGAGCGTCACGACGTCGGCCCAGTCCTGCTTCGCCTCGGCGAGATCTTTGGCGAGCGCCTGATCGCGCTGGGTCTCGAACGCGGCGACGACTTCGTCGTTGTTCGAGATGATCTTCGGCACCGGAATGTTCGCGATCTTCTGGCCGCGGTCGTACTGGATGTCGCCAAAGCGAACTTTCGCAGCCATCGACGTCTCGATCACGCCGAACTGATCGAGGCCGATGTACTTGTCCTCGGCCTTCTTGCGCGCGGTCTCGATCGAATCTTTCTGCGCCTGGATCTGCTTCTTCGCCGTGTTCAAGTTCGTGCTCTGCGCCGCGTTCTTGATCTCGAGCGGCTCACACGTCGACGCGTAGTAGCTCTCGGCGTCGTCGAGCGCGATCTCGGCGGCGAGCTTCGCGCCCGGCGTGTTCTTCGGCGAGCCGGTGCGCTTCCACGCATCGATCGTGTCTTGCTCGGCCTGACGCGCCGGCGCGGTGCGGCCCTTCGCGTGGAGCAGCTGCGCGGTCTGGTAGTAGCTCTTGACCAGATCGTCGGCGTTCTGCGGATCCTTGCCGTAGCGCGCGCGCCACTTGTCGAGCGTGTCGGTCATGTCGCCGATATCGCCCTCTTGGCGATAGATGTTCGCGACCGACCACAGCGCGCGGTCGTCCTTGCGCTTGTCGGGCTCGATCTTCATGTACTGGCCGTAGAGATCGACCGCGCGCTTGAAGTCGCGGCTGACCTCGGCGGCATACGCCGCGTTGTAGACGGCATCGAGGCCGATCTGATCGAGCGTGAGCGCGGGCTCGCCCGGAATCGGATCGGGCGGCTTGATGCCGAGCTTCTTCGCGCGCTTCGTCGTGTCGTAGAGATCCAAGTACGTCTTGATCGCGTCGTCGTACTGGAACGCCGCCTGCTGCGACGCCGCGGTCAACCGCATCGCGTCCAGGTAGTACGGGCTCTCCTTGAAGCGCTTGTCGGTCTTCGACGTGAACTCCTTGAACAAGCCGATCGCGGTCTTCGGCTTGTCGCCGAGCTTGTACGCGACCGCGGCGTTGTAGAGCGCGGTCGGCAGATCCGGATCGGTCTGCGGTGCGTTCTTGTAGAAGCGATAGAACGCCTGCGCGGCCGGAATATATTGCTGCTTCTTGTAGAGGTCGGCGGCGCGCGAGAAGTTCAGCGAGCGGTTCTGGCTGATCGCGAGATCGACGGCGGCTTTGTCGCCGCAGCCGAGCTGGATGAACTTGTTGTTGGTCTGCTGGATCGCGTCGAAGTTGTTCTCGGCCTGGTAGATCGCGAGAATGCCGTCCTTGGCCTTCGATGCCGGCCCGACCGCCTTCGGATCGCGCGGGTCGGCGGGCGGTGTGTGGCAGAAGTTTTCTTCGACCTTGTCGAAGCGCTTGATCGCATCGTCGATGTGCAAGTACGCGAGGCTGATCAGCGCCGCGTTGATGCCCTGCGACGGCGCGACCGACGGATCATTGACGATGTTCTGATAGTTGTCGTACTCGGCCTGCAGATCGACGTACGTCGGCGGGATCGGCTGCGGCTGCCACGGCTGCGGCAACGCCTGCAGATCGGCGACGGTCGGGACCTTGAGCGGCTGCAATTTACCCGCGGCGACTTCGGCGGCCGCTTCGTTCTCGAGCGCCTTCAAGATCGAACGCGCCGCGTCCAAGTAATACGCGGTGCCCATGTCGCGGTGATCGCGCACCCACTTGTACTGCGCGATCGCTTCCGGATAGTGCTCGGCGTAGAACAGCGTCTCGCCCATCAGGAAGTTGAACTCGTAGACGTAGTCCGAGTCCGAGTACTGATCGATGAACGAGCGATAGAGCTCGGCCGCCTTCGCGTACATCGCGATGTAGTCGGCCTTCGCCTGCGGATCTTTCTTCGCGGACGCTTCGTAGTCCTTGCGCAGCTGCGTCGCGTTCGCGTGCGTGTTGCGCGCGGCGGCATAGAGCGCGCGCTCGGCGATGCGGCGCTGGTTGTCCATCGCCTCGCGATCTTTTTCGTTCGCCGCGTACCATGCGGTGCCGGGCGCGTACTTCGTCGCGAGCTCGGCGGCGGCTTGATCGGCCGCGAACTTGTCGCCCTTTTGCTCGAACACGTTGACGATCTCTTGGTTGACGACCGGGTTGTGCGGATCGAGCTCCCACGGCGGTCCGATCGCGATGCGATACGAATCGACCGCTTGATCCCACGCCTGGAGATCGGCGAACGCGTGGCCGAGCGCGACCCACACGTCGCGGACGTGCTTCTCGTTCTCGCGACCCTTGTAGAACTCCTGCGCGCGCGCGAACGCCTTGACCGGATCGGTGTCGGTCTCGCCTTCCCACGGATCGGTGAACGCGACGGCGATGTACTGGATCGATTCGTCGCGGAGCTCGAGCGGCGGTTGCTCGCCCTTCGCGACGGTCTCGTCGTAGAGCTTGACGCTCTGGTCGAAGCGCTCGATCGAGCTCTTCAACATGTCGCGCTTGTAGTAGCTCCACGCGAGCTTGTAGAGCGACTCGGCGAACAGCCGGCTGTCGTTGCCGCCGTTCGCGACCTTCAAGTACGCGGCGATCGCTTCGTCGAGCTCGCCCGGCACCGTGAAGTGATAGTCGGCGATGCCGCGAACCCACGCGTGACGGATCAGCTCGGTTTCGGCGCCGGGATACGGCGTGCAGTCGGCGTACGGATCGCGCAGCTGCTTCGCTTCGACGCGCTTGATCGCTTCTTCACGCGTCGGTACCGGCGGCGGCTTGCCGTTCCACGTGTAGCGATTCGAGCACGCGAGCGCCAAGAAGATCTCGAGCGAGCGCCGGTCGTCTTTCTGCTTCGAGTAGTACGCGAGCAGGTACAGCGTCGGCGCGGTCTGGCGATACTTCGGGAACTTGCCGAGGATGTCTTCCCACAGCTGCAGCGACTTCGAGTAGTCGGCGACGATCGCCGCCTGATCTTGCTGCGGCGGCGCGTTCGAGCCCGCGTTCTCGAGCGCCGCGAGCTGCTGATCGACTACTTCGTTCGCCTGATCGAGATAGAGATCGGCGAGGCGATACATCGCGTCGGGCGTCTCTTGCTCGCGATCGGGATGGTTCTGCAGGAACTTCTCGAGCAGCGCGATCGTGTCGGTGTGGCGCTTGCCGCGATCGGCCTCGGTCTTCGCGATGCGCTCCGAGTAGCGGCGCTCGAGCTCGTGCGTGCGATCGTCGAACTCGGTGCGAGCGATGCTGCGCACGCGCTTGTCGTGCTCGGACGCTTCTTTCGTGAACGTGTCGTACTCGGCCTCGACGTCCTTGAGCTCGTCCATTTCCTTGGGCGTGAGCTCGAGGGGCTTGGTGCTGGCGTTCGCAGCCGGTTGCAGCGGCGGTGGTGCAGGCACGCCGGGCGCGCCGGGAGAGCCTTCGGGCACCGGCGTCGGCGCTGCGGATCCTTGCGGCGCCGGTTGCGCCGACACGATCGACGTCAGTGCAGCAAGAACGACGGCGGCTCGAATTACGCGATTCACTTCGAGCCTCCCTTCTTCGGCTGGGTCTTGTTCTGATCGGGCTTGACGTTGGTCGAGCCGTCGCTCGCCGCGCCGTTCGCGGGCTTGACGCGATCGTTGGTCGGCGCCGTCGTTGAATCCGGCGACGCGCCTTCTTCGGTGACCGGCGGCAGATCCGACTTGCGCTGAGCCTTCGGCGCAGGCGCGGTCTCGTCGAGCACGTCCTTGAACTCGTCGTGCAGCTGCTTGAGCTCGCGGCTGCGCGCGAGGTTCAGGCGCTTGAGATCGTCGTCGTCGTCCTCTTTTTGCGACCACGACACGTCGACGACGCCGACGTCGGTGCGCACGATCACGTCGTAGAGCTTCGCTTTGACGTCCTTGAACGACTGCGTGAGCACCGCGCTGCCGATCGCGCGGGCTTCTTGCTCGTAATCGCCGAGCTCGCGCTTGGAGTCGGCGAGAATGACCTGCTGCTGTGCGAGATCGGCTTTGACCTGTTCGAGGCCCTGGCCGACGATCTGATCGAGCTGCGCGTCGGTTTGATCGAGCGCTGCGGCCAAGCGCGCGGCGCGATCGCCGAGCTGGCCGAGCGACTGCGACGCGCTTCGATCGCGGCTCGCCGCTGCGAACCCGGCGAGCGAGCGCTGCTCCGAATCCTGCGCGCGCTCGAGCTGCACGCGCAACGCACGCGCCGATGCGATCTGTTGATCGCCGATGCCTGCGAGGTCGGTGCCGAGCGTGATGTCGCGGCGGATATCGGCGAGCTCGTCCTCGATCGCTTGTGCTTCTTTCGCGGCGCCGTCGAGACCCTCGAGCGTGGTCGACCGCAGGGTCGGGTCCACCGGCGGTGTGTTGTCCATCAAGTATTTGCGCATCGCGACGGCCATCGCCTGCGAGCTATCGATCACGCCTTCGATCTCGGTGGTCGTCGTCGAGTCCGTGTCGTACGCACGGCGCTCGTCGCGGACGCGCTGCGAGTACGCTTGCTCGGGATCGCCGAGCCCGGCCCATTGCTGAGCGAGCTGCTTGCGGTTCGCAGACTGCTGCGCGAGATCGCCCGAGCTGTCGACCAGCCGCAGCTGTTTATCGGCGAGCTCGTTGCGCACGCCGACGAGGGCGGCCTGGATCGCCGCGATGCGGTGCCGCCGCGACGCGATCTCGGGATACACGTTCGTACGATCGTTCGCGTCGATCACGGCCTGCAGCCGCGAGATCGTCTGCTCGGTGCGCACGATGCTGCTCTGGATCTCGCCGAGATCGGTCTCGACGTCGACCACGCGCTGGACATCGGGCTCGTCGCGCAACCACTGCGCGGCCGCGTCGGGAATCGGCGGCGCGCTCGACATCGTGTGCGCCGGTCGACCGGCGAGCTGCTCGACGAACGCCGACGCATCCATGTTGCCGTCGACGACCTGCGCGATCGCTTGATACGACGGGTAGTACTGGTCGTGCGTCTCGCCGAACAGCTTCGTCGCCTTGTCGTACTCGATGCCGGGATCTTGCGTGTCGTTCGTCAGCGACGTGCCGGTGATCTGCGCCAAGCGGATCGCCTGCGCCTTGCGAATGCGCAGGTTACCTTCGAGGATGCGCGTCGTCGGCGTGCGCGAGCTACCCGGATCGGATTGCTCGAGCAGCTCGAGCGCGCGCAGCGCCTTGTCGAACTGCTTGCTCTTCACGTAGACCCACGCGACCTCGTACAGCGCGTCCGGAAACAAGTCGCTGTGGCGATCGATCAACAGATATGCGTCGATCGACTTCGACGGCTCTTCGCGCTCGTAGTACAGCCGGCCGAGCGCGAGCTGACCGAGCTCGAGCACGCGACGATCGACGGCCGATCGCGGCTTGCGCGAGATCAGATCGGTGAACGTGTCGGTCGCCTTGGCGAGATCCTTCTTCGCGACCTCGGCGGCGCCCGTGTAGTACAGCGCCGCAAGCTCCCATTCGGAGCCCTTCGGCACGTTCGCGAACGAGTTGATCGCGTCGTCGAACTGCAGCTGCGCGAACGCGAGCTTGCCGCGGACGTATGGCAGCGATTGCGAGCCGGTCGCGGCGAGCTTGCTCAGCGCATCGTTGCCGCCGGGCATGTCTTGCTGCGCGATCGCGATCTCGACGAGCCGCACCAGCGACTGCTGGTAGTACTTGCTCGCCGGGATCGCCGCGATCGCCGTGAAGTAGCCGTGCGCGGCGCCGCGATCGCCTTTTTGATAGAGCGTCTCGCCCAGGTAATACGTCGCGGCTTCGCGATCGGGACCGGGACGGCTCGCGAGATCGAACAGCGCGGTCGCGGCGGTATCGTAGTCGCCCATCGAGAACGCGACTTCGGCATCGGTCAGCGATTTCGGCCGCGCGATCAGGCTCTGCGGCATCGGCAGATTCGCGCCGAGCGACTTCGCTTCGGCCTCGTAGCCGCCGAGCTTGCTCGCGATATCGTCGGCGAACGCGAGCGAAGGTGCCGCGCTCAAAACCAGCGCGATCGTCGCCGACATCGCCGACATCGCCGATCTCGGGCGATTCATGGTTACTTCCCCGTCGGAGCTGGAGTTGCGGGCGCGCCTGCAGCCGGCGTCGGCAGCGGCGTCGTGCCCGGTGTGGCCTGCGACGGCGCGGCCGGTTTCTCGGGCTCGAGCTCCGAGACGGCGCAGTCGATCGAGGCGCGCTTTTCCATCGGCAGCGACTGGCTCTTCTCGAAGCCGCGGCAATCGACCTTCGCGATCTTGCCTTCGGTCGCGGTGAACGTGCTCGTGTTCCGCGCGGTGAACGTGAACTTCGACAGGTACTCGAACACGCCGTAACCGTGGCCGCGATACGTCGCGACCATCGTCAGCGTGTGATTGCCCGGCGCGATCGGCCCGTTCAGCACGTCGAACGACTTCACTTTGTACAGCGACTCGCCCGGATCGTCGGTCTGCGTGAGGACCTGCGTACCATCGAGCGTGTAGACCAACTTGACGAGGCGGAACGAGCTGCCCATCTCGTTGTCGTGAACGATCATCGCTTGCGCGCCGACACCGCCGCCGAGCATCTGCTCCTTGAGCATCTGGATGCGGGCCTTGAGCTGCCACGTGCGTTCTTTGAGCGCTTGCGTGCGTTCTTCGAGGCGGCGCATGCGAATCGCCGTCGGCATGTCTTCGGGTTTGACGTCTGCGGGCGCTGCGGCATCGGATCCAGCAGGTGCAGGTGCAGCCGATCCGGCTGCGGGCGCGGCAGGAGCAGGTGGCGTCGTGGTCCCCGCGACCGCGATCGGGGCGAGCAATGCAGACAGAACGACGACGTTCGAAAGTACTCGCATGAGATCTCCAGCGGCGGGTTGCCGCGCCCTGCGACGCCAGTCGATGCTGGCGCAATTCCTTTTGGAATAAGCACGTTGTAACACTCGCCAGATGCAGTCTCAAGGCGAGCTGCCCGCGGTTTCAGGGGCGTGTGGCAGACCTCACCGCGTCACTTCGGCGTACGAAGTTTGCGCCATACCGCTTCGAGCACGGCATCGACTCCGGCACCGGTCGCGGCCGACATCGCCATCAGCTCGATGCCTTGTTCGGCGAACTCGGCTTGGATCTCGGGGATATCTTTCGGATCGATCGCATCGCACTTGTTCAGCACGACGATCTGCGGCTTGTCGGCAAGCTCCGGCGCGTACTGGGCGAGCTCGCGGTTGATCACGCGAAAGTCGTCGAGAGGTGTGCGCTCGGGCCCAGTCGTGAACGTCGCCTCCACGATATGAACGAGCACGCGGCAGCGCTCGACATGGCGCAAAAACTGGTGGCCGAGCCCGGCACCTTCGGACGCGCCTTCGATCAGACCCGGGATGTCGGCGATCACGAACGTGCGCTCGTCGGAGAGCCGGACCACGCCCAGGTTCGGAACCAAGGTCGTGAACGGGTAGTCGGCGATCTTCGGCCGGGCC
>DASXEF010000199.1:0-2935 GCA_036490255.1 Kofleriaceae bacterium | reverse complement strand
TCGCCGGCGTGTTCCTGCTCGCACCGTATTTTCACGACGGGCGCTCGAGCGATCTGCTCGACGTGCTCACGCGCAGCGACGCGCCGCAACACGGCAGCGTCGCCGGTCTATCGCCGGCCGATCTCGACGATCTGGTCGCTTACCTGAGGTCGCTATGAACAAATCGCTCGCGTTCTTGATCCTCGCCGCATGCAGCGCACAAACCGCAACCGCCGTCGACGGCGGAGGTGGCGCCGGCGCAACCGTCGACGCGTTCTACTCCGCGTGCGGCCATCCGGGTGACGTCGGCAACGCCGGCGGCGTCGGCAAGTTCTGCACGCAAGAGCAGGACTGCAGCAGCAACTCGTTCGCGACGATCTGCTCGTCGCTCGGCAACGATCCGGCGACGCCGCAGCTCGACGCCTACTTCTGCACGGCGATCTGCAGCGGCAGCTCCGCAGCCGACTTCTGCGGCGACGGCGCCGCGTGCATGTGCGGCACGCAAGGTTGCGGCTGCACTCCAACCACGTGCGCAGCGCCGTGATGAAGCGTGCCGCGCTCGCGTTGCTCGGCGCGTGCTCGTCGCCCGCGTTGCCGTCGATCGACGCCGACAACGCGGTGCCGTCGAGCGATCCGCTGTACTACGGCCAGTACCAATTTCTCTACGACACCTGGGGCACCGAAGCGTTGAGCACGTGGCCGCCCACCGACTTCATGCTCGGCTTGCTCGCGTCGGAGCCCGACGTGTTCGGCGAGCAGTTCTCGAATTTCGGATTCGTCCCCGATCCGAACGACGATCTGCCGGTCGGGCTCAAGCGCGGCATCGCCGATCCGACGAAGGTCCACGAGACGTGCAGCGCGTGTCACACGACGCTGTTGCCCGACGGTCGCCTGTGGCTCGGCATGCCGAACGAGCAGTTGAACTTCGGCGGGCTCGTCGTCGCGGTCAACCAGCGCTGGGTCGCCGCCGGCAATCCATCGCTGTTCAGCGATCTCGAGCTGATGAAGCTCGGCGAGCTCGGGCCGGGTCGCGCGCAGGCCGATACCAACGACTATCCGTTGGTCGTACCCGCCGATTTCCCGACGTACTTCACGCTCGCGCAGCGCACGGCGACGAACTATCTCGGCACCGGTCGAAACTTGAAGACCGAGGCGTCGCTGTCGATCAACACGTTCGGCGCCGGCAACACCGATCTCGGCTCGATCCCGTTTCCGGACGCGGCGCGCGTCGCGAGCTTCCTCGATTTCTTCGGCCAGCTCGAGCCGCCCGTTCCACCGGCGCAAGATCCCGATCAAGTCGCCGCGGGCCAAGCGGTGTTCGCGTCGGCCGGATGCGATCAATGCCACCATCCCGGCGACATCGCGTCGGATGGCGTCGTGACCTACGTCGATGATGTCGAAGAGCAGCCCGGTGCCGATGCGATGTATCCACGCGGCACGATCGCGACCGATCCGCAGCACCGCTTGCTCCAGACCGACACCAGTGCCGGCGACTCGGGCTACATCGATCTGCTCGAGTTCGTACAAGACCAGCACTTGTCCGTCGCCGGCACCGACGGCTATCGCGTCAACGATCTGCGCGGGCTCTGGGCGAGTGCGCCGTATCTGCACGACGGCAGCGTGCAGACGCTCGCCGATCTGCTGACGCCACCGGCACAACGTCCGACGTCGTGGATGCACGGCAGCTTCGCGTTCGATACGACCCAACCCGGCAACGGCGCCGGAGGTCACGCGTTCGGCACGACGTTGTCGGATGCCGACAAGACCGCGCTGATCGCGTACCTAGACAGCCTGTAGCGCGTCGCTCAGGTGGTCATGTCGATCACCGGCGGCGGCTGCTCGGGCGGATCGTGCCGAGCCGGCTCGTTCGGCGGCGGATCTTTCTGCGGCGGAATTTCGCCGGGTTTGGGCGGATCCGGTGGGCGCGGCGGCTCGGGCGAGACCGCATGCCACGATCTCGATGCGATTCGAGGGGTCATGCCACGTGTAGTGCAAGCCGCGATCTAGAGATAACGCGCACGCAAGTGGCGCTCGAAGTGCGACGTCGACAGCGGCGCACCGGTCGCGCGCTCGATCAGCTCCGCGGTCTCCCACCGCGACGCCTGGCTCCAGATGTTCGCGTGGAACCAGTCGAAGATCGGCGCGAGATCGCCCTTCGCGATGCGCGCGTCGAGATCGGGAGTCTTGGCGCGGATCGTCGCGAAATATTGCGCGGCGTAGAGCGCGCCGAGCGTGTAGCTCGGGAAATATCCGAACGAGCCGTCGGTCCAGTGAATGTCCTGGAGGCAACCGTCGGCGTAGTTGTTCGTCGTGTCGAGCCCGAGGTACGCGTTCATCTTTTCGGCCCAGAACGCGGGCACGTCGTCGGGCTCGATCTGGCGCTCGATCAACGCGCGCTCGAGCTCGAACCGCAAGATCACGTGCATCGGATACGTGACCTCGTCGGCGTCGACGCGGATGAAGCCGCGCTTCACGCGCGTATAGATCCGCGCGAGATTTTCAGGCGAGAACGCCGGCTGCTCGCCGAAGTGCTTGGTCACGAGCGGCGCGATCAGCTCGAGGAACGGCCGGCTACGGCCGAGCTGCATCTCGAACGAAAGGCTCTGGCTTTCGTGCACGCCCATCGAGCGCGCCTGGCCGAGCGGCAAGTGCACCCACTCGCGCGGCAAGCCCTGCTCGTAGCGCGCGTGGCCGGTCTCGTGGACGATGCCCATCATCGCTTGCACGAAATCGTCGTCGCGATAGCGCGTCGTGATCCGCACGTCCTCGGGAACGCCGCCGCAGAACGGATGCGTCGATACGTCGACGCGACCGCCGTCGAAGTCGAAGCGGAGCAGCTTCATGATGTCGAGCCCGAGCGCGCGCTGCGTCTCGGTCGAGAACGGGCCGCGCGCCGCGATCACGGTCTCGTGCGATTGCTTCGCGAGCACGTCCTGCGCGAGCGACGGCAGCCAGC
>DASXEF010000177.1:0-3907 GCA_036490255.1 Kofleriaceae bacterium | reverse complement strand
CCACGGCGTCGCGATGCCGTCGACGGTCACGGACCAGCCGGCGATCGCGCTCGAGCTGACGATCGCGTAGGCGTTGCTCGGCGGGCCGCACGCGAGATCGATCGCGCCGGCATCCCAGCGCTCGATGTCGCACGTCGTCGCGTGATGGATGCCGCCCGCGTCGGGGGCCGCGCCGCTGCCGAGCAGCACGCCGTGATCGGTCGGCACGCCGCGCGAGCCGTTCGGCGGAAATAGCGTCTTGAACGCCGCGGCCGCGTCGGCAACCCATTCCCAATCCGACATCGTCACCGCGGCCGGCTCGCTCGGGTACTGGACGAGCGCCCAGTCATCGGTGCGATCGAGCTCGCGCATGTTGCGTGTCTCGACCACGCTGCGCGGCAACACGGCGAGGCCGACGCCGAGTCGCTCGAACAGTTGGCCGCCGCCGTGCGCCGACGCCGTCCACGCGTCGGCTTCTTCGCGCATCCGAGCCGGATCGTCACCGCGCACCGAGTCGATCCCCCATCGCGCCGCCGCGGTGCCGTACAGCGTCGCGAGCGCGTCGGCCAGCGAGATTTCGGGCGTCTTGTCGAGCGACGCCGGCCGATACACGCGGCGCGGCGGCGCGCGAAACGCCGCCAGCCCGTCGGTGACCCAGCGCGGCTGCTTCGCGATCGTGGCGCCGGCGATCGTCGGCTCGGTCGAGCGCACGGCGATCAAGCTCGGTGCGAGCGCGAGCGCGACCGCCAGGTACCGCGCACGCGAGCGTTTCGAGACCGCGGCCGCATACGCGCCGATCATGCACACGCAGCCGATCCCGCCGTCGAACAGCGCGCGATCGATCGCGGGCAAGCTCGGATCGCGCAGCGCGACCATGCACCACGTCGCGAGGATCGCGACCGCAGCTGCGAGCGCGATCGCGCGACGCGCGCGTTGTTCGCCGGCGACGAGGCCGTCGAGCCCGCGGGCCGCGCGCACCGCGAGCACGATCGCGAGCGCCGCGGCGTGGACTTCCGGCGCGCCGTCGTGGATCGACCAGCCACCGCGACCGACGATCAGCGCGGCGAGCCCGAGGCCGATCACGAGCCCGCGATCGCGGCGGCGCTCGGCGCGAAACGCGAGCGCGAGCGCGATCAGCGGTGCGCCGAAGAACAAGCTCGGCCACGCGCTCGCGTCGCCGCCGGTGAATGCCGGCACGCCGCGCGCTGGCTCGATCGATCCGAACGCGCCCGGCACGACGAGCTCGACGAGCCGCGGCAACGCGATGCCGTGGAGCTCGCCGCCGGCACCCGCGAGCGACCACGCCGGAATCCATTGCGCGCCGCCGATCGCGAGGCCCGCCGCGATCGCGCCGCCGAGCCAGAGCGCGGTCGCACGCGAGCCGCCGACGACGATCGCGATCGCGATCGCGTCGAAGATCGCAGCAGGCTCACCCGCGAGCGCGATGGTGCCGACGAGCAGCGCGATCACACTCGCGTACAAGGCGCGATGGTTGCCGCGCGCGAGCCCGAGCGCGGCCCAGCCGATCCACGGCAGATCGGCGATGCCGGGCAATGCACCGCGCAGCGCCGCGCTCGTCACGATGCCGGTCGTGATCGCGAAGATCCCGGCGCCGATCGCAGCGAGCTGACTCGCGCCGGCGCGCCGCGCCCACAGCCCGATGCCGACGGCGAGCCACGCGATGTGAAAGATCAGCACGAGGTCGAGCGCGTGCGGCACGGCTCCGATCCACATCAGTGGATCGCCGGCGCCGTGACTCGGCTCGGCGAACAGCGGCACGCCCCAGCTCGAGCCGTCCCACCAGCGCGGAAACTCGCCGGCGTGGATCTGCGTCGCGGCCGCGAGCCGCGGCGGCGCGACGCGCGCGTGATAGTCGACATCGTCCCACGTGTCGCCGGCGATCACGCGAACGTGGATCACCAGCGCGGCGATGATCAGGGCGAGGATCACCACAGATCGCTTCACGGCGCGAACTAGACCACGACCGAGTTGACACGCGCTCGCCGACGAGACGAAATCACCGCATGCGGCGCTTCGCCCTCATCGTCCTCGTGTCCGTTGTCGCGTGTCGCGCGAAGTCGGGCGCGCCCGCATGCGAGGCGGTCGCCGGGCAATTCTATTTGCTCGCGTCGGGCGAGCTCGACAAGGCGACCGTCGATCCCGCGACGCAACGCGCGGTCGCAGATCAGCTCCCCGCGATGCGCGACGCGCTCAAGGACGCGTGCAAAGACGGCGCGTGGTCGCCCGAGGTCCGCACGTGCATGGTCGACGCGCGCGATCACGCGGCCATGCAGGCTTGCGAGCAGAAACTCACCGACGACCAACGCGCGGCGCTCGACAAGCCCGCGGCGCACTGAGTGTGGTAAGACCCAGGAGCAGTCCGATGGAGATCGATTTTCCGTACTCGCTCTCGGACCAGGATGCGCTCGCGCGCCTCCAGATCCTCGGCACGTACCTCCAGAACAGGCACGGCATCAGCGTGACGTGGGTCGATCAGACGCGCGCGCGCTTCGCCGGCAAGTACCTCGTGGTGAAGATCGACGGCGAGCTCTCGCTATCGGGTGGTCACGCGCGGTTCCGCGGCGAGGATCCCGGCTTCCTGTGGCGCAACAAGGCCAAGGACTACATCAAAGACAAGCTCGCAAAGTACCTCGATCCGAAGAACGAAGCCGCGACGCTTCCGACGAGCTGAAGCAATTCGCCTTCACGGTTCCGCGACTCCGACGGATCGTGGAGCGCGCCTCGGCTAACCGAGAACCGAGAAGGTTTTCAGCGATGCGCGTGCGCCAAGCTGCGCACGGCCAGCGCGACCGCGCGATCGGCCTCGCCCGGCTTCATGCCCTGGCGCTCGAGCCGACGCTGCAGCCGCTCGATGATGCTCCACAGAGACAAGTCGTCGCTCCGTTCCTTCATGGTGATCCTCACGTGCGAGCGTTGATGTCGATCTAACCGCTATCTAGGGACCCTCATTCCACGTCGCAAGTTGCATGCAGGCGTCGGGTGGTGCGATGTAGGGCAAGCCGTGAAGATCGCGACCTGGAACATCAATTCGGTGCGCGCGCGCCAGGCTCGGCTCGTCGCATGGTTGGCAAAAGCCGGCCCCGACATCGTGTGCCTGCAGGAGACGAAAACCGAGGACGCGGGTTTTTCCGAAGCGGCGCTCGCCGACGCTGGCTATCGCGTCGTGCTGTTCGGTCAGAAGAGCTACAACGGCGTCGCGATCGCGGCCAAGCACGAGATCACCGACGTCACGCGCGGGATGGGCGATGGCGAGCCCGACGACGAGGCGCGCGTGATCGCCGCGACGATCGCCGGCATCCGCGTGATCGACGTCTACGTGCCGAACGGCCAAGATCTCGACAGCGACAAGTACAGCTACAAGCTCGCGTGGTACGCGCGGCTCCGCCGCTATCTCGATCGCACCGCGACGCCGCAAACGCCGCTCGTCTTGTGCGGCGACTTCAACGTCACGCGCGACGACAAGGACGTGTGGTCGCCGCAGGCCTGGGCCGGCAAGATCCACTGCAGCGCCGACGAGCGCGCCGCGCTCACCGGCGTGCTCGACTTCGGGCTCGTCGATCTGTTTCGCACGCACGCGCCCGAAGGCGGCGTGTACTCGTGGTGGGATTATCGCGGCGTCAGCTTCTTCAAGAACCAGGGGCTACGCATCGACTACGTGTTCGCGACGCAGCCGATCGCCGATCGTTGCTCGGCGGTCGCGATCGATCGCGATGCGCGCAAAGGCCAAGACGCCTCCGATCACGCGCCGGTCGTCGCCACGATCGATTAAACCCAGAGATCACCTGGGTTGAACCCGATAGCCGGCGTGCTTGAAGAAGCGCCGGGAATGTTCGCGCGTGACGCGATAGCGAGCGCGCCGGACGACACGTCGCAACGCGTGTTTCTCGCGAGGCGCGCAGGCTCGAAC
>DASXEF010000137.1:0-6517 GCA_036490255.1 Kofleriaceae bacterium | reverse complement strand
CGCGGGCGTCGGATCGTTCTCGCGCGCCTTCTTCGGCTCGGCGAAGAACGCGTAGAAGTCGTCCTTATCGTCGATGACCTTCGTGTGCTGCTCGCGATGCGCGAGCGCGCGCGCGTACAGCGCGTCCTGGATCTCTTGCAGGTACGTGCCGATCTTCGCGACGAGCTCGGCGCGAGGCACGCCCGCCTTGTCTTTCGGCGATCTGTCGCGGCGGCCCATGAACACCGAATCCTTGTCGATGTCGCGCGGGCCGACCTCGAGCAGGATCGGCGCGCCCTTCTTCACCCACTGCCAGCGACGCTCGCCGCCGTTGCCGTCGCGGATGTCGAGCTCGACGCGCAGCGGTGCGCCGTCGTAATGCTGCGCGCGCAACTCGGTCGCGAGCTGCTTGCACCAATCGACGACGCGCTGCCGATCCTCGGGCTTCTGCGCGATCGCGATGATCACGACGTGCTGCGGCGCGAGGCGCGGCGGGCACACCATGCCGTCGTCGTCGCCGTGCGTCATGATCATGCCGCCGATGAGCCGCGTCGACACGCCCCACGACGTCGTCCACGCGTACGACAGCGCGTTGCTCTGATCGGTGAACTGGATCCCCGACGCCTTCGCGAAGTTCTGGCCGAGGAAGTGCGACGTGCCGGCCTGCAGCGCCTTGCGGTCTTGCATCATCGCCTCGATGCAGAACGTCTGCACCGCGCCTGGGAACCGCTCGGCCGCGGTCTTCTCGCCCTGGATCACCGGCATCGCCATGTACTGCTCGGCGAACTCGGCGTAGACGCCGAGCATCTTCATCGTCTCGGCGACGGCTTCGTCGTGCGTCGCGTGCACCGTGTGGCCCTCCTGCCACAAGAACTCGGCGGTGCGCAGGAACATCCGCGTGCGCATCTCCCAGCGCACGACGTTCGCCCACTGATTGATCAGCAGCGGCAGGTCGCGATAGCTCTGCACCCAGCGCGCGAACGACGCGCCGATGATCGTCTCGCTCGTCGGCCGGATCACGAGCGCTTCTTCGAGCTCGCCGACCGGCACGAGCTTGCCGTTGCGCGCCTCGAGCCGATGATGCGTGACGACCGCGCACTCTTTCGCGAAGCCTTCGACGTGCGCCGCTTCTTTCTCGAGAAACGACACCGGGATGAGCAGCGGGAAGTACGCGTTGACGTGCCCCGTCGCCTTGAACATGCCGTCGAGGCCGTGCTGGATGTTCTCCCACAGCGCGTAGCCCCACGGCTTGATCACCATGCAGCCGCGAACATCGCTGTTCTCGGCGAGATCGGCCGCTTTGATGACCTCTTGGTACCAATCCTGGTAGTTGGCAGTACGGGTCGGAGTGATCGCGGTCTGGGGCTTTCCCTCGGGTTTCGCCATGGCCGCCGAGGAATAGCATTAGTGGCACGCGTCGGGAAACGACGAGACCTTGCCACCCGCACCGCCGAGGTCGGTATCGAAGAACCACTGCTCGTCCTTGAGCCAGGCGATGCGGGCGACCAGATCGCGCGGCGTGCCCGCGGCAAGCGCCTGCTGCCACACCGCGGCGAAATGACAGCGCGGCCGGCGCACGAACGGCGCGGTGCAGCTATCCGACGTGCGGACCTCGGCGGTGACGCCGCTCGGCGAGACGTCAACGTTGATCATGCATCCGCGATCGAACGCAACGTTGCGCGGCAAGTCGGCCGGCCGCAGCGATGCCGACGCCGAGCGGAACGTGAACTCGTGATCGCGACCTTGTTTCGTCAGATCGACGTGACCGTCGGGCCACACCGGATCGAACTCGAATTCGGTCAGCCGCGCGTCGGGCAAGAGCTGGCGCGCGATCGCCTCGGCGCGCCCGACGTACGCGATCGGATCGAAGTTACGCGCATCGTAGTCGGCCGGCAGCGTGACCGACTTCTTCATCGGCGGCGGATTGCTGCCGATGATGACGTTCGATCCCATGTGCACGTTCGGGCCGATGTACACGCCGTGATCCGCGGCGCTGCCACCACCGATGATCGTCGGACCCGGATCATCGTGCTTCGCGACGACCGGCGGTGGCGACGCGGGTTTCGCCGGGGGCGCGCGCTTCGCGACGACGCCGCCGGCATCGACCGGCTCGATCACGTCGGCGTCGAGCGGAACGAGCGCGACGGTGATCGCGGCATCGGCAGTCGGCGGCGCAGGTGCTTGCACGACGACGACGGGCTGCGTGCGCGGCGCGAGCGCGATCACGACGGCGGCGATCCCGGCGAGCAGCACGAGCACGAGCGCGATCCACAGCGGCGTACGCCGCTTCGTCTGCGTCGCCGGTGCGACCGCGTGCGAGTGCCGGCGCTCGGTGAGGTCGACCGGTCGCGGCGGCTGCTGCGGCGTCGGCGGTGGCGTGAAGCCGCCCGCGGAAAGCCGCGGCGTCACGACCGAGCTCGCGCTGCGCGATAGTGGCCGCCACGCCTCGGCCGGCAGCTCCGCGCTCGCGTGGCTCAACGCCTGCGCCATCGCCGCGGCACTTTGGAAGCGCTGCGCAGGATCCTTCGCGAGCGCGGTTAAAATGATCTGCTCGAGCGAGACCGGCAGATCCGGCCGCAACACGCGCGGCGACGGCGGCGCCTGCTCGACGTGCGCGCGCATCAAGTCGAACATCGACGGCGCGTGAAACGGCTGCTCGCCCGTCACCGCTTCGTAGAGCACGACGCCCGCGGCATAGATGTCGGCGCGACCGTCGACGCTGGCCGCGCCGCTGATCTGCTCGGGTGCCATGTACGCCGGCGTGCCGAGCAGCGCGCCGGTGCGCGTCGCGGCGCCGACGTCGCGCAAGTTCGGCGCGAGCTTCGCGATGCCGAAGTCGAGCACTTTGGCGTGCCCCTGCGCCGTGACGAGGATGTTGTCGGGCTTGAGATCGCGGTGAACGATGCCGATCGCGTGCGCGGCGCCGAGCGCGGCGAGCACTTCGCCCATGACCTGCACGATGCCGCCGAGCGGCGCGACCGTCGTGCGCACGATGTCGGCGAGCGTCGAGCCCTCGACGAACTCCATCACGATGAACGGCCGGCCGTCGGGCAGCCGCGACATGTCGAGCACGCTGACGATGTGCTCGTCGCGGATCAGGTTGACCGCGCGCGCCTCGGCGAAGAAGCGATCGACGAGCTCGGGCATCTTCGCGCACTGATCCGACAAGATCTTGATCGCGACGCGGCTGCCGATCGCCGGCTGCACCGCGAGATAGACCTTGCCCATGCCGCCTTCGCCGAGCGTGCGTGCGATGCGATAGCGATCGATCTCGCTGCCCAGCAGCGGATCGTCGGTCGCGGCGAGCTTCGCGCCGTCGGTCGCGCAATATCCGCCGCTCGGATAGCGCTGGCCGCACGACGGACACACGAACATGCCGCGACGGTAACATCGCGCGATGGCGTCTTACCAAGGCGGCTGCCACTGCGGCGCCGTGCGCTTCGAGCTGACGACGGACCTGCTCGACGTGCTCGATTGCAACTGCTCGATCTGCACGAAGAAGGGCTTCTTGCACCTGATCGTGCCGGAATCGGCGCTCCACTTCACCGGCGAGCTCGCGACGTACACGTTCGGCACCGGCATCGCGAAGCACATGTTCTGCCCGGCGTGCGGCATCCATCCGTTCTACCGGCCGCGCTCGCATCCCGATGCGTGGGACGTCAACGTGCGCTGCCTCGACTCGGTTCCGCTAACACATTGGCAGATCCGCTCGTTTGATGGCCGCGATTGGGAGACCGCGCGTGCGGCGCTGCAATAGATAGTTCGCGTCGGTGTCACTTGGCCGGGAGCCGCGCGCGTCGCACAGTAACGATCATGCGCATGCCCGTCGTTTACCTGCCGCACGGTGGCGGTCCCTGGCCGTTCATCGAGGTCGGCATCGGCTCGCGCGTCGAGCAAGACGCGCTGGCGACGTACCTGCGCGAGCTCGCGAAGCTGCCCGCCGAACGCCCGAAGGCAGTGCTCGTGATCTCCGCGCACTGGGAAGAGCGCGTGCCGACCGTGATGACGAGCGCGGCGCCGCCGATGCTCTACGACTATTACGGGTTCCCGCCGGAGTCGTACGAGATCACGTGGCCGGCGCCCGGCGATCCGCAGCTCGCGGCGCGCGTGCGTCAGCTACTCGAGCGCGCCGGCGTCTCGAGCGCCGCCGATGCCGAGCGCGGCTACGACCACGGCACGTTCGTGCCGCTCAAGCTGACGTATCCCGATGCCGACATGCCGATCTGCCAGCTCTCGCTCGTGACCGGGCTCGATCCGGCGACGCATCTCGCGATCGGCCGCGCGCTCGCGCCGCTGCGCGACGACGGCGTCTTCATCATCGGCAGCGGGCTCAGCTATCACAACCTGCGCGCGTTCGCGCCGCAAGCTCGCCCGGTCTCGGTCGCGTTCGATACGTGGCTGCGCGAGACCACGGCAAAGCCGCAGGCCGAGCGCGATCGCGCGCTGATCGAATGGACGCGCGCGCCGGCGGCTCGGCTCGCACATCCGCGCGAAGAGCATTTGATGCCGCTGATGGTCGTCGCCGGTGCGGCCGGCGCCGATGTCGGCACGATCGCGTACTCGGGCACGCTGCGCGAGCTGCAAGTCTCCGCGCATCACTTCGGCTGAGCGCTACCGACGACGAACGGCCCCACCGAGACGCCTGCGCCCGCGGTCGCAGTCTGCGTATACACCTCGATACTGTACGAGTGCCCCGCCACGAACAGCTGCGGTGGAATGACGACACTCGATCCGGTGACATCGAAAAACGCGCCGACGAACGGCGACAAGGCGTCGGAGAGCGTGAGCTCGAAGCCGGTCGCGCCATCGGGCAGGACAAGCGTGAACGGCAGCGGCGAGCTGCCATCCCACGCGACGTCGCCCTGATCGAGCGGCGTGTCGTCGAGCGCGAACCCCGTTGCGATCGCAGCCGGATGAAACGTGTAGCTCGCGGACGCAGGCACGAGCTCGTTGCTGGCCAAGCGATCGGTCTGGTCGTAACGCGCAGAGATGAACACCGGCCAGCTCGGATCGAACGGGTTGCCGTATGGCAGCGTAACATCGACGCCATCGCTGCCTCCGTCAACCTCGACGAGTGAGGGTCCGATCAGCCCTTCGTCGCTCTGCCCCGGCGTCGCGATCACGGTCATCGAGTAACTGGCCGAGCCCGAGCCGAATGCCGCAACGAATTCACTCGGATCGATCGCGAGCTCGATCTGCGACGTCATCGGCACGTCGACGAAGCTGGCGCCGGTCATCGCGGAGCCGCCGTCGATCTGGTCGACACCCGGCGCATTCATGATCTGGGTCAGCGTGCGCGCGGTCGTCGTCGGGCCGATCGACGACGCGGTGTCGCGCGATACGACGAGCGAGTCGCCTTGGTCGGCATTCATCAGATACGGCTGGCCGGTCGGTTCGAACGAATACGCGTAGACGCTGATCGGCGGATCGGCCCACTCGGCCGTGCCGTCGAACGATGTCGCGCCCGAGCCGATCGACAGTAGCCGCGAGAGCGCGAGCTCGGTGCCGTTGCCCCAACAATCGCCGAGCAGCTCGTCGTTCGGATCCCACGCCGCGAGCCCGCTGCCGCTCAAGCCGAGCCACGTGGCCTCGGTCGCCGGAACCGCATCGCTACGCCCGACGTACGTGTTCGTCCACGCGAGGTTCGGCGAGCTCTCGGTGAGCCAGTCGTTGCTGCCGACGAGCAGCAAGTACGGCCCGTCGGGAACATCGGCGATTTCAAACGCGCCGCCGACGGTGCCGAGCGTGGCGACGTCGGGATACGCCGCGTACGTGCCATCGTTGCCGAGCACGAAGGCTTGAAACGTCGTCGTGGCGAGCTCGTGCGCGTGCGTGACATCGCCGGTCGGCGTGATGAACGTGTCGGTCGACGTGCCGCGGATCGTCATCGTCGACGACTGCGTGCAGGCGGCGATGACAACCACGCCCCAGGGCTTCACGCGCTCATCGTCGCACGCGTACCCGGCGATCGATACGCCGAGCGCTTTGCTAGCGTGAGCGGATGCTCGCACTCGTGCTCGCGGTCGTGGCGGCGTTTCACCCGGGCGTGCCGCAATCGGGAGGCATCGCCGCGCTGCACGGCATCAAGTGGAAGCTGCACACCGGCGGCCCGGTCGTCGCGTCGCCGACGCTCGCGGACAACCGCGTCTACGTCGGCAGCTACGACGGCAACCTCTATGCGCTCGATGCCGCGACCGGCGCCGTCGCGTGGAAGCGCGATCTCGGCGCGCGCATCGCGTCGTCGGCGGCGGTGAGCGACGGCGTGGTGTACGTGCTCGGCTACGACGCGAAGCTGCACGCGCTCGATGCGGCGACCGGCGCACCGAAGTGGACGTTCGCGACGAAGGGCGAGCATCGTTTCACCGCGACGCACTTGCACGGCGCGCTGCCGGCCGCCGAGGCGATGCCCGATCCGTTCGACGTGTTCCTGTCATCGCCCGCGATCAGCGGCGGCCTCGTCTATTTCGGCTCGAGCGACGGCGACGTGTACGCGCTCGATACGAAGACCGGCGCGCAGCGCTGGAAGTTTCAGACCGGC
>DASXEF010000075.1:0-4796 GCA_036490255.1 Kofleriaceae bacterium | reverse complement strand
GATCGACTTGCGGACATAGGCGATATCGACGTGCGCGACGCGGCCGTCTTCGAGCTTTTCGTCGGTGCCCCACAAGCCGAGCCAGCTCGGACCGACGCGCACGCTGCCGTCGAGCGTGTGACACGAGCTGCACGCTTTCTGATCGTAGAGCAGCTTGCCGTTCGCGAGGTCGCCATCGGGAATCGCCGGCGCGTCCGGCGGCGCATCGGCAATCACCGCAGCGTCGATGGGCACGCTGACCGCAACCGGCGGCGGCGCCGGTGGCTTGGCGGGTGCCGAGCATGCGACGACCATAGCGACGGCGAACCACCTCACGACGTCCATCTCTAGGTACATTGCCAGAATGTCTGGACCGAGAAGTGATCGTGGCCCGCGCGATCCGGCGCATCCGCTGCAAGGCGCGAAGATCGTCGTCGGCGTCGCCGGCGGGATCGCAGCATACAAAGCCGCCGAGCTGGTGCGGCTGTTCGACAAAGCCGGCGCGACCGTGCACGTCGCGATGACCGAGCGCGCGCAGCACTTCATCGGCGCGATGACGTTTCAGGCGCTGACGCGCCATCCGGTGTTCACCGATCTGTTTTCGCTCACCGAAGAATCGACGATCGGCCACATCCAGCTCGCCGACGACGCCGACCTCGTCGTGATCGCGCCGGCGACCGCCGACGTGATCGCGCGCTTCGCCGCCGGCATGGCCGACGATGCGGTCACCGCGATCGCGCTCGCGACGAAGGCGCCGGTGCTGCTCGCGCCGTCGATGAACGTCAACATGTGGTCGCATCCGATCACGCAGGCGAACTTGAAGAAGCTGCAAGACGTCGCGCGCTATCACGTCGTCGCGCCGGGCGAGGGCTATCTCGCGTGCGGCTGGACCGGACCGGGACGGCTCGCCGATCCGCCCGACATCGCCGAAGCCGCCGCACACGTGTTGTCGGCGCAGGATCTCGCGGGCGTCAACGTCGTCGTCACTGCCGGACCGACGTACGAAGCGATCGATCCCGTGCGGTTTGTCGGCAATCGCAGCTCGGGCAAGATGGGCGCGGCGATCGCGGCGGCCGCACAACGCCGCGGCGCGCGCGTGCGGTTGATCTTCGGCCCGAGTGGCGTCGCTCCGCCGCTCGGCGTCGAGACGTCACACGTCGAGAGCGCGGCGCAGCTGCAGTGGGCGCTCGACAACGCGGTCAAAGACGCCGACGTCGTGATCATGACCGCCGCCGTCGCCGATTATCGCCCCGCGAAAGTGGCCGACGAGAAGCTCAAGCGCGGCGCGATGGGCCCGAAGATGTCGGTCGACCTCGTCGCCAATCCCGATCTGCTCGCGTCGCTCGGCGCCGCGCGCAAAGGCCATCGCCCGGTGCTGGTCGGCTTCGCGGCCGAGACCCACGACGTGATCGCGAACGCGCAGGCCAAGCTCGTGTCGAAGAAGTGCGACCTCGTCGTCGCGAACGACGTCGCCGAGCCCGGCAGCGGCTTCGCGGTCGATACGAACCACGTCCACCTCGTCGACAAGGACGGCGTCATCGACGTGCCGGCCGGCCCGAAGCGCGAGGTCGCGCATCGCATTCTCGACCGCGTCGTCTCGACGCTCGCGACGACCGGCGCACCGGCCGCGCGTTGGGCGGCTAGACCAAGAGGCCCGGCGCCGGGAACTTCGCGCACAGCTCGCGCACCTCGCCCGCGATCGTCGCGTGCAAAGTCGCGTCGCTAGGCGCCTCGACGACCCGTTTCATCCACAACGCGATCTGCTTCATCTCCGGGTTCGCCATGCCGCGGCTGGTGACCGCCGCCGTGCCGATCCGAATCCCCGAGGGATCGAACGGCTTGCGCGGATCGAACGGGACCGAGTTGTAGTTGAGCTCGATGCTCGCCGCGTCCAACGCCTTCGCCGCGATCTTGCCGGGCACGTTCTTGTTCGTGAGGTCGGCCAAGATCAGGTGATTGTCCGTCCCGCCGGTGACGAGCGTGAAGCCGTGCTCGAGCATCGCCGCGGCGAGTGCCTTCGCGTTCGCGACGATCTGGTGCGCGTACGTCTTGAACGCGTCGGTCTTCGCCTCGTGCAGTGCGACGGCGATGCCGGCGGTCGTGTGGTTGTGCGGGCCGCCTTGCAGCCCCGGAAATACGGCGCGATCGATCGCCTTGGCATGATCGGCCTTGCACATCAGCATGCCGCCGCGCGGGCCGCGCAGCGTCTTGTGCGTCGTCGTCGAGATCACATCGGCGGCGCCGACCGGCGACGGATGCGCGCCTCCGACGACGAGCCCGGCGATGTGCGCGATGTCCGCGACCAGGATCGCGCCGACTTCTTTCGCGACCTCGGCATACGCGGCGAACTCGATCGTGCGCGGGATCGCCGTGCCGCCGCAGAAGATCACTTTCGGCCGATGCTGGCGCGCGAGCTCGCGCATCTCGTCGAGATCGATCCGATGCGTATCCTTGCGCACGCCGTATTGCACGCTCTTGAAGAACTGGCCGCTGATCGTCGGCGCCGCGCCGTGCGTGAGGTGGCCGCCGGCGGGCAGGTTGAGCCCCATGATCGTGTCGCCGGGCTTGGCGAACGCGAAGTACACCGCGAGGTTCGCGGGCGAGCCCGAGTACGGCTGGACGTTCGCGTGATCGACGCCGAACGCCGCTTTCGCGCGATCGATGCACAGCTGCTCGATCTGATCGATGTACTTCTGACCCTCGTAGTAGCGCTTGCCGGGATAGCCTTCGCTGTACTTGTTCGTGAGCACCGAGCCGGTCGCGGCGAGCACGGCGCCCGAGACATAGTTTTCCGACGCGATCAACCGGACCGAGTCGCGCTGGCGTTGCTCCTCGCCGGCGATGAGCTCGGCGATGGCGGGGTCGACGTCGGCGATCGTCTTCGCGAGGGCGGGGTGCATGGTCGAAGCTATACCGCGGTATAAACTTTCCGTGCACGTTCCCTCTCGGGAAGACTTCGCAGCAGCAGCGACGCGCGGGAATTTGATCCCGGTGTATCGCGAGCTGCTCGCCGACGGCGACACGCCGGTCTCGGCGTACGCGGCGCTCGGCGCGGGCGAGCACAGCTTCTTGCTCGAATCCGTCGTCGGCGGCGCGAACTGGGGCGCGTACTCGTTCATCGGCGTCGCGCCGCGCGCGGTCGTGACGTGGAACGCCGGCACCGCGAGCGCGACGTGGCACGATGTCGACGGCGGTGGCCCCGATCGCACCGCGAGCTGGGCGACGGCCGATCCGTTGACCGCGCTCGCCGAGGTGCTCGGCGAGATGAAGCCGGTCGAGACCGCGGGGTTGCCGCGATTCTGGGGCGGCGCGGTCGGCTGGATCGCGTACGACTGCGTGCGCGCGTTCGAGGATCTGCCGGCGCGCGCGAAGGCGTCGCCGAGCATGGACGCACTGCCGCCGCTCGCGATGGTCATCACCGACACGCTGCTGATCTTCGACAACCTGCGCCAGACGCTCAAGGTCGTCGCGACGCCGTACGTCACGCGGCCGGAAAAAGCCGACGCCGCATACACCGCCGCATGCGCGCGGATCGACGCGATCGTCGCGAAGCTGCGCGCGCCACGCACGCCGCTACCCGAGCTCGATGTCTCGCCACGACCCAGCGACGCCCCCGAATCGTCGTTCGGCAAGGCCGCGTATCTAGCCGCCGTCGATCGCGTCAAAGACTACATCCTCGCCGGCGACGCGTTCCAGGTCGTGCTGTCGCAGCGCTTCGCGATGCCCGCAGATGGCGCGCGCGCCCTCGACGTCTATCGCGCACTGCGCGTGATCAACCCGTCGCCGTACATGTTTCACCTCGAGTTTCCCGAGGCGCGCGTCACCGGCGCATCGCCCGAGACATTGGTGCGGCTCGCCGACGGGCGCGTCGAGGTGCGGCCGATCGCGGGCACGCGGCCGCGCGGCAAGTCCGCCGAAGACGACGAGCGGCTCGCCGCCGAGTTGCTCGCCGATCCGAAAGAGCGCGCCGAGCACTTGATGCTGATCGATCTCGGCCGCAACGATGTCGGTCGCGTGTCGAGCGTCGGTAGCGTCCGCGTCGCCGAGCAGATGGTGATCGAGCGCTACTCGCACGTGATGCACATGACGTCGCACGTCACCGGGCACGCGCGCGCCGGCGTCGCGTGGCCCGACGTGCTGCGCGCGGCGTTTCCGGCCGGCACGCTGTCGGGCGCGCCGAAGATCCGCGCGATGGAGATCATCGACGAGCTCGAGCCGCACGCGCGCGGCATCTACGGCGGCGCCGTCGGCTACGTCAGCTACACCGGCAACATGGATCTCGCGATCGCGATCCGCACGCTGGTCACGCGCGGCGATCAGATCTTCGTGCAGGCCGGCGCCGGCCTCGTCGCCGATTCGATCCCCGAGCTCGAGCACGACGAGTGCGTGAATAAAGCGCGCGCGGCGTTTCGCGCGGTCGCGATGGCGAGGAGTGCGCAGTGAACGTCTTGCTCGTCGATAACTACGACTCGTTCACGTACAACCTCGCGCAGTACCTGGGCGAGCTCGGCGCGAGCGTCACCGTCGAGCGCAACGACGCGATCACGGTGCCCGCGATCGCCGAGCGCAACGTCAACGCCATCGTGATCTCGCCCGGGCCGTGCACGCCGAACGAAGCCGGGATCTCGATGGACGTGATCCGCGAGCTCGGCGGCAGCGTGCCGATCCTGGGCGTCTGCCTCGGCCACCAGTGCATCGGCCAGGTCTACGGCGGCCGCATCGTGCGCGCGCCGAAGATCATGCACGGCAAGACGTCGAAGATCTTCCACGACGAGAAGGGCCTGTTCGCCGGGATCGACAATCCGTTCGTCGCGACG
>DASXEF010000984.1:0-1722 GCA_036490255.1 Kofleriaceae bacterium | reverse complement strand
ATCGCCGGCGAGCACGACGAGCCGCTCGATCTCGTTCTCGAGCTCGCGCACGTTGCCGGGCCACGGATAGTCGAGCAGGCGTTGCGTGCACGCGTTGGTCAACGTCTTCGCGCGGCCGCGCGCCTGACGCGTCAAGAACGCGTCGACGAGCAACACGACATCGCCGCGCCGCTCGCGCAGCGGCGGTAGCGCGACGTTGATGACGTTGATGCGGTAGTAGAGATCTTCGCGGAACGTTCCGGCCGCGACCATCGCCGCGAGATCGCGGTTCGTCGCCGCCAAGATCCGCACGTCGACGGTGCGCATCTCGGTATCGCCGACGCGGTTGAACGTGCCCTCTTGCAGCACGCGCAAGATCTTGACCTGCAGCGCCGCCGACATATCGGCGATCTCGTCGAGAAAGAACGTGCCGAGATCGGCGGTCTCGAACAAGCCAACTTTGTCGGCGACCGCGCCGGTGAACGCGCCGCGCTTGTGGCCGAACAGCTCGGAGTCGAGCAGGTTGTCGTTGAACGCCGAGCAATTCGCGACGACGAACTCTTGATCGCGGCGCGCCGAGCGCTGGTGGACCGCGCGCGCGACGAGCTCTTTGCCGGTGCCGTTCTCGCCCTGGATCAGCACGGTCGAATCCGACGGCGCGACGCGCTCGATCAGCGAATACAGCTCGTGCATCGCCGGCGCGCCGCCGATGATCCCGGCGAAGCGCGTGCGATGACCGCCCGGCGTCTCGTCGGGCACCGCGCGTTCGTGCAGCGCCGCCGCCACATCCGCGGCGGCTTCGCCGAGCATGTCGACGATCACCGCGAGCTCGGCCGGGACCAACTCGGGCGCGAACACCGCGAGCCCGGCGCCGGCGGATTCGTTCGGTACGAGTGGTACGAACGCGGAGGGTTCGCTAGGCTTCTTCTCGACGAGCGTGAGCTCGAGCCCGCGGCGACGCAGGACGCCCCGAACGTGCCGCAGCACGCGGAGGTCGAGGCCCTGCCACCACGGAGCACGCACGTCTCGGTAAGTGTGACGGTTTGTCACAGGCTCGTCAACGCTTGTATCTACACGATTTATGGACACTCTGGACCGCGCATTGATGCTCTGGCGGCACCGGCCGGCCGCGGCCCATGTCGCGTTGGTCGAGCGCGCGTCGAGCTTCGTTTTGCGCGAGCCGATCATGACGTCCGAGGCGTGGCTGAACGTCGAAGCCGCCGGCGACCCCGCCGACATCTCGCGGTTGATCGAGGCGCTCGCGATCGTCGATCAATTCCCGGCGTGCGCCGAACGATTGTTCGATCGACCCTCGGATCCGCGCATCCTCGCAATCGCGATCGAGTTGCTCGAAACCCGTGTCGTCTGGTCCCAGCACGAAGTCCAGCTCAGACCGCCGGGAGCGCTGTGCCAAAAACTGCTCACGATCGTGCGAACGCATGGCGACACGACGCTTTCGCAACGCATGTTCGCGGCTGTGGGTTGGATGACCCCGACCGCGATCTGGGGGATCCAACCGCTCGCGCCAATGGCGCAGGCGATCGCGAACGAGCTCAGGGACCGCGTCGCGCCGAGCGATGTCGCGTCACCACCCGCGATCGAGCTCGCCGCAGAGCTCGACCGACTCGAGCAACGCCGGCGCGACGTCGAAGAGCAGTCGCTGCACTTGTTCGACGCGGTGTGGGCCACGCCCGCCGACGACGCGCCACGCGCGGTGCTCGCCGATTTCTTCAACGAGCTCGG
>DASXEF010000936.1:0-2620 GCA_036490255.1 Kofleriaceae bacterium | reverse complement strand
GAACGCGAACGACTCGATGCCGTCGTCGGCGTGCGTCGCGACGACTGCCGCGAACGACGTCGCGCCGGTGATCCAGAACGCGCGGCGCTCGTGCCGGGCGTAGAAGCCGTCGGCGCGGACGGTGCACGGCGTCGCGCGCCGCAACACCGGCGTCGCCGCGATCGTCGCGCGATCGGCGACGTAGATCGGCGGTGGCCGCTTACCGCCGTGACCGCGCCACGGCGCGAGCAGGCCCCAGCGCAGCTCGCGCGATACGCCTGCGATCGTCGCCGTCGCGAGCTCGCCGCGCGCGAGGTTGAACCGCCGCGGGGTGTCGCTGATCCGCTCGATCAGCCCGCGCTCGCGCACGATCGCCACTCGGCAACCCTACTGCTACGGTTGGCGCGTGACGACCCTCCGCATCGACATCTGGTCCGACATCGCGTGCCCGTGGTGCTACATCGGCAAGCGCCACCTCGAGAGCGCGCTTGCAAGCTTTCCGCATGCCGAGCACGTCGAGATCGTGTGGCGCGCGTTCGAGCTCGATCCGAGCGCACCGAAAACCGCGCCGGACGTTCGCCAGCCGATGGCCGAGCGGCTCGCCGCGAAGTACGGCACCGACGTGACGACCGCGCAAGGTCAGCTCGAGCGCGTCGCCGGCATCGGCGCCAAAGACGGCCTCGAGCTCCGCTTCGATCGCATGCAGCCGGGCAACACGTTCGACGCGCATCGCCTGCTCGCGTTCGCGCACGCCAACGGTAAACAAGACGCGCTCAAGGAGCGACTGTTCCGCGCGTACATGACCGACGGCGCCGCGATCTACGACCGCGACGTCTTGCTCGCGTGCGCCAAAGACGTCGGGCTCGACGCGACCGACGCGCTCACCGGCGACGCGTACACCGACGAGGTTCGCAACGACGAGCGGCTCGCGCGCGAGCTCGGCATCAGCGGTGTGCCGTTCTTCGTGTTCGGCGGCCGGCTCGCCGTTTCCGGCGCGCAACCGGCCGACGTGTTGCGCGGCGCGCTCGACAAGGCGTGGACCGATGCCGGCGAGAAGCAGGAATTCGCCGACGGCGCCGCATGCGGCCCCGACGGCTGCGACTAGCCGATCGTCGCCACGAAGCTTGCCGGCAAGATCGCGCTGACCGGGGTCTTGCGATCGCGATAGACGCCGACGCCGAGCCCGAGCTCGTGCTTGGTCGCGAGCTGCGCAGCCGCGTGAAACGGCATTGTGCCGATCGTCGCCGACGCCGAGCCCTGGTCGCGCGCGGCCCAGTCGGCCGCAAATTTGTCGCCGTAGATCGGGAACACGCGCTCGCCGTCCATCAGCTGCGGCACGAACAGGCCGTCGGCTTCGCGCACGACGAACATCGGCTCGCGCCGCGCGGCGAGCTCGCGCGCGAGTGCTTCGGCGCTCGGCTTCGCATCGATGATCGTGCGCAGCCGCGGCGAGCGAAACACGATGACCGGATCGGTGACGGTGATCTCGCGCAGCGTCGTCGCGAAGGCGGCGTCGTCGAGCGCGCGCAGGCCGCCGGCGCGCGTCTGCGTCGCGTAGTCGCGGCCGCCGAACGCCGACAGCTTCACGCCATCCGCGCGCTCGGCTTCGACGTGGACGACGAGCTGCGGGCCGAGCGTCTTCATCGCGATGCCGAGGCCGCGTACGATCGCGGCGAATTCGTCCATCGCCGGTCCGGGCTGCTCCATCATCGCGACGAGCTGGCCGCGGCTGACGGTACGGCGCATGCGCTCGAACAACGCGAGCCGGCGCGTCGCGCTCGTCATCACCGACGCGATCGCGGCGGCGTGAAAGCCCCAGATCAGCGGCGCCGGCGCGCGCGTGGTCGGCCACTTCGGCGCGGCATCGATCGGCTGCTCTTCGAGCGGACCGGCGAGCGTGGCGAGCTCGATCTCGGCAGGAGGTTGCGCGAGCTCGCGATCGACGGCTTCGAGCAGACCGACGAGCTCGGCGTCGGCGTTATCGCTTGCAGAGCCGAGCGAGACGACGACGACACCGGACGGCGAGCGCGCCATCGTCGGCTCGGGCGGGAGGTTGACCGCGAGGAAGTTCACCCGCCGAGTTTTACTTCATCTCGGCCATCAGATTCACGGCCTCGTCGAGCCATGGATCATGCGCGAGCTCGGTTTCCCAGCGCTGCACGCGATCGTCCGGCTTGCCACCGGGCGGCGGCGCGACCTGACCCACGGTCGGATCCTCGACGGTCTTGACCGTCAGCAACCCGGCGCCTTTATCGAGGTCGGGCGCGACCGCGGCGAGCTCGTCTTTTTCCTTCTTCTCGCGCGCTTCCCACGCGGTCCGCTGGAGGGGCACCCGCGTGTCGTCGCGGTGCTTCGCGAGGATCTGCACGGTCTGGGCGATCTTGCTGAACTCCGTGTTCTTCGCGACGCGCGCGGCGCTATCGCGCTGCAGCTTGAGCAGGTCGTAGCCGACCTTCCACTCGTCGTGCGGTGCGGGCGCGATCTTCATGAACGGAATCGCGTGATCGAGCGTGCGCTCCGAGCTCTTGATGTACGCCGCCGGGTTCGGCAGCGTGATGTCGGGCGTCACGCCCTCGAGCTGCGTCGATGCGCCGCTGACGCGGAAGAACTGCTGGATCGTGATCTTGAGGACGCCGAGCTC
>DASXEF010000863.1:0-6534 GCA_036490255.1 Kofleriaceae bacterium | reverse complement strand
ACCTGCACGTTGCTGCAGCGGCGCTACACCGATCACTCCGGCGCCGAATCGCAGACCTGCTTTCTCGGCCAGATCGAGCTCGCGAATCCGTGCGCCGCCGGTCAACCGCCGGCGAGCCCGAGCGACGCGTGCGGCGCGCTCGTCTGCGACGTGCTGCCGACATGCTGCAACGCGGGCTGGAGCGAATCGTGCGTGCTCGAGGCGCAGCGCAGTTGCGACGTCACGTGCGATACGCGCATCGCGGTATCGGCGAGCCGCGGCAGCGCGGTCGAGCTGTGGGACGTGCGCTACGACGGCTCCGCGTTCACCGCGGATCTCGTCACCGAGCGCGTCGATCAGCTCGATTGGCTCGCGCCCGCACCGGGCGGCGCCGAGCCTCGGCTCGCCGGCTTCGACGGCTCCGATACGCTCGCGATCGTCTCGAGCGCCGGCGAGGTCGATCTGAGCATCCCGCTCGACCGCGCGTACCGCGACGTCACGAGTGTCGATCTGTTGCGCTCCGAGCGCGACACGATCGCGCTCGAGTACCAAGACACCGTCACCGGCGACGAAGCGATGGATCTCGTCGATCTCGGCTCGCTCGCGACGACGACGTACGACACCTCGGTCGCCAATCGCCAGAGCTGGGGCGACGTCAACGAAGACGGCTATCCCGACGGCGCCGCGGGCGAAACGTCGCGTTACGACTTCTTGATCAGCGAGGATCAAGGCACCAACCTCGATGCGTCGGTGCAGACGAGCTTCAACGGCTCGGCGCACTCGGGCATCACGTCATTGCGCGATCTCGAATGGCGCGACATCGACGGCGACGGCCAGCTCGACCTCGCCGCCTACGGCAACTCGTTGCGGCTGCATCAAGGCGGCACCGATCACACGTCGACGCCCTACATCTCGCTCGATTGCGAGCCGCTCGAGATCCTGCCGAGCAGCGATGACTGCGACGAATCGCTCGCGAACTTCGTCGGCACCGTGATCGCGAACGGCTCCGCCAGCGTCGTCTACGCCGGCAACACGCAGGCGCGCACGCTGTACGCGATCACGCCCGATGGCACGTCGGGCAGTGCCGCGATCGCGGCGATCGCGATTCCGGCGGCGGTCGGCTCCGCGTCGACGCCGGAGGCGATCTTCACGCGCGACCTGGACGGCGATCACATCCTCGACGTCGTCGTGATCGACTCCGAGCTCGCGATCTGGACGTCGCTGTCGACGCAGGATCCGACCGGCAAGAAGTTCACGTACCACCGCGTGATCGCGGCGCCGATCTCGCCGATGACGGTCGTGCACGCATCGGTGACGGGCATGCCGCGTTGAGAGCGGCATGGGTCGCGTTCGCGTGCGGCTGCACGGCGCCTGTAGATATCTGTCCCCCGGATACGTCGGACCCGAGTTCACGTGGTCGTCTGCGAGCTACCCGCCGACGTTCACCGCGTTCGGCGTGGATGATGGCGTTGCCGACGGCGGCTGTACGGATGACGGGGCTGTACGGCGTCGTGCTCGACTGCGGCGGTGCGTCGTTCGGAGCGTTTTTCGTCGTCGATCGAGAATCGCTGCAAGTGTTGGCGAGCCCGTGGCAGCTCGAGCTGACGCCGGGTGCAAACGCTTCGCTGACGATCGGACTCACGCAAGCGCCGCCCGCCGAGGTCACCGTGACGCTGGGGCCGGATGATTCGACGATCGCGACCGTCGCCGCGACGTCGTTCGTGCTGGGCTCCGACACCTGGAGCAACGGCGTGACGACGACCGTGACCACGATCGGATCCGGCCACGCGAGAATCGCGATCGAGGCCACGGGCATGGCACGTCGCACGTCGCCGTCGACGTCGACCCGTAACGCTCGCTCAAGTCTTGAGCTGATGACGGCGCAGCATGTCGATCAAGTGCGACCGATCCATCTTCGCGGTGCGCGCGGCTTGCGACACGTTGCCCTTCGCTTCGTCCATCAGCCGCGTCAAGTACGCGCGCTCGAAGTCGCCGACCACACGCGCGCGCTCGTCTTTGTACGGCGGCAGCGGCGCCAGCTCGTCGCCGCCGGCGTTCGCCGGAATCTCCGTCGAGCTGTGCGACGGCGAGATGCCGACGACGATCGCCGCTTCGACCGCGTTGCGCAGCTCGCGGATGTTGCCGGGCCACGGATGGCGCTGCCAGCGCGCGAGCGTATCCGTGTCGAACACGTTCTCGATCGGCCCGTCGGCGCCGAGCTCGCGTGCGAAGTGCTCGACCAGCATCGCGATATCCTCGCGACGCTCGCGCAGCGGTGCGAGCTTGAGCACGACGACCGCGAGTCGGTGATAGAGATCGTGGCGGAAGCGCCCGGCGTTGACCTCGGTGCGCAGATCGCGGTTGGTCGCCGCGATCACGCGCGCGTTGAGCTCGAGCTCCTGCGTGCCGCCGACGCGGCGAAACCGCTTGCGCTCGAGCACGCCGAGCAGCGCGACCTGATCGTTCGGCGGCAATTCGCCGATCTCGTCGAGAAACACGGTGCCGCCGGCCGCGCGCTCGAACGCGCCGACGTGGACGCGATCGGCGCCGGTGAACGCGCCGCGCTCGTGGCCGAACAGCTCGCTCGCGAGCAGCGTCGATGCGAGCGCGCCGCAATCGATCGTGACGAGCGGGCCGTTCGCGCGCGGTGACTTCGCGTGAATCGCCTCGGCAACGCGCTCCTTGCCGGTACCCGATTCGCCGACGACCAGCACCGACGTCGGCGTCGCGGCGACGCGCTCGACATCGGCGAACATCCGCAGCATCTGCGGCGATCGCGCGAGCAAGCCGGCGAGCTCGTGATCGCGGCCGTCGGTCTGCACCGGGTTGCGCACGGCATCGTCGAAGCGGATCGTCGTGCCGCCGAGCTTCACCGCCGTGCCGGGCGGCACGATCGCGCGCTCGACCCGCACCGCGCCGACGTACGTGCCGTTCGTCGAGCCGAGATCGGCCACGATGATGCCCTTGGGTCCGACGCTGACCTCGAGGTGATAGCGCGACACCGTGAAGTCCGCGACGACGAGCGCGTTGTCCTTCGCGGTGCCGACCGACAGCGTCTCGGTGCTCGTCGCTTGCTTGCCGCGATCGGGCCCGTCGATCACCTCGACGCGGATCGACGAGATGAATTGCTCGCCGGTCCGCGGTTGCAGGAGGGTTTCGTCGGCCACGCAGTAGCTTAAAGCAAAGCCCGGCCAACCCGGGCGCAGTTAGAACACGAACGGATAGCTGAACGAGCCGCCGCTCTGCGTCTTCGCGAACGACGCCTTTTGCACCGCCGCCTGGACGCAGTTGCCGAGCGCCGGATCCGGCGTGGTCTCGACCGTCACGCCGCTGACCGAGCCGTTGCCGGCGACCTTGACGTGAACCTTGACCTTGCCCTTCGCGCTCGACTTCTCGCCGCACGCGGTGACGCGCGCCTTCACGTTCGCGATCGCCGACGAGATCATCCCGCGATCGAGCGAGTCCGGCAGATCGCCGCCACCACCGCCGCCGCCGCCGCCGCCACCGGCCGGCTTGCTGCCGCCGCCACCGCCGCCACCTTTGTGGAACTTCGCGCAGCACGCACCGGCGTAGCTGTTGATCACGCACGAGACTTCGTCGCAACCGCCGCCGCCGCTATCGGCGGGCGGTGGGGTCTTGGCAGGCGCCGGCTCGGTCTTCGCGATGGCCGGTGTCGACCTCGACGACGACGTGCCGCTGCTGCTCGAGTGCGAGCTCGTCGTGCTCGGCGTCGACGCTTTGTGCGCCGTCGTCGATGGCGTCGGGGCCGTGGTCGTCTTGGTCGGGGTCGGCGGCGCCGGCGGCGTGGCGGCGGCCGCGTTGGCCGAGCCGGTGTCGGCCTGCGCGACCTGCGTCGCAGAGCCCGTGTTCGCAGAGCCCGAGTCGGCCGAGCCCGCGCCGTTCTTGTCTTTGTCGTCGGCCGCCGCAGCTTTCGGCGTGTCCGCCTGCGCGACCGGCGTCGTCTCTTTCTTGCCCTTCATCAGCATCACGATCATCACGATCGCGACGACCGCGAGCAGCGTGACCGCACCGATCATCAAGTAGAGGATCTTGTTGTCGCGGCCGCGCGACATCGTCGGCACGATCACGGCGGGCTCGGAGAAGCCGCCGCCGCCGAACACCGGCAGGTCATCGATCGAGCCGATCGCCGACGCCGTCTGCGGCTTGCCGAGCGAGGCGCCGCTGTTGCCCATGTACGCGCTCGCCATCGAGCGAATGTCGATGAGGCCGGAGCCTTCGCCGCCGGCCGCACCGGTCGCGTGACCCGATTGCGACGACGGCGCCGAGATCGCCGGCTTGTCGCTCGCGAGCTGCGCGAGGTTGTTGAGCGAGAACAGCACCGAGTTCTCGTTGCGTTCGCCGCGCAGCTTGCTGTTCGCCGCCGACGATGCCGACGCACCCGCCGCGGCGGCCGGCTGCTTGCTGCCGAACAGGTCGCCGCCGCCGTCGTCTTCGTCGTGATGGCTGCGGTTCGATGCCGCCGCGAACAAGTCGTCGTTGCGCGTGCTGCTGCCACCGTCGTCGGTGCTCGAGCCGAACATCGCGCCGATCGCGGCTGCGCCGCCACCACCGCCGCCGGATGCCGACGTCGTGCTGCCCGACGCGATCAGACCGACGAACGCGTCGACCTGCGCGAGCGGTAACCAATCGGCAAAGCCCTCGCGCCACGCGAACGTCTCGCCGTCGATCTCGCCGGATGCGAACCGCTGCTGGACCTCGCTGACCGACATCGGGCCGACCTGATCTTGGTTGATCACGAGGTGCCAGACCGCGTCGTCACCGCCACCGCCAGCTGCGGCACCACCGCCGTCGTAGCCGTAGTCGTAGACGCGCGTGTCTTTCTCTTGCGGCGCAGGAGCTGCCTCGGCGGCGTTGGCGCCACCGCGAACTACGATGATGTTGCTGCACTTCTTGCAGCGAATTTTGAAGACCTTGCCTTGGACCTTGTCGTCGGAAATCGAGTACTTGGCCTGGCAGGCGTCACAGACGATCTTCATGGGCGAATCCTATCGGCGGCGTTCGTTAGCCGTCTGGCAGCTGTGACCCCCACGTCACGAGCGGCCTTGGACAAAAATCGTATCACGCAAAGGGGTCATGTAAACGAATGGTCTCGCTACGATCGGGGCCGACGGAGACCAGACAAAACGGCACGCCGGCCATGCGCTCGATCGTCTCGACGTACGAACGCGCCGGATTCGGCAGGTCGGTCACGTCGCGCGCGTCGCTCGGCAACGCTCCCCAGCCCGGCAACGTCGTGTAGACCGGCTCGGCACGCGCCAGATCATCAGGATCTGTCGGAGGCTCGTCGAGCTCCTTACCGTCGAGTCTATAAGCGACGCATATATAAATCTCAGGCATCCCCGCGAGCACGTCGAGCTTGGTCAGCGCGAGCGATTGCATGCCGGAGAGCCGCACGCCCATGCGCAGCGCCGGCAGATCGAGCCAGCCACAGCGGCGCGGCCGGCCGGTCGTCGCGCCGTACTCGCCGCCCGCTTTGCGCAGTCGCTCGCCGGCGTCGCCGTGCAGCTCGGTCGGAAACGGCCCTTCGCCGACGCGCGTCGCATACGCCTTCGTGATCCCGACGACGTGATCGATCGCCGTCGGTCCGATGCCCGCGCTCTGACACGCGCCGGCCGCGATCGTCGAGCTCGACGTCACGTACGGATACGTGCCGTGATCGAGATCGAGCAGGCAGCCCTGCGCACCTTCGAACAGCACGTGCTGGCCGCGCGCGATCGCGTGCGCGACGTGACGGCCGGCATCGCCGGTGTACGGCTTGAGCTTCTCGCCGGCGGCGAGCGCGTCGGCGATCCAGCGCGTGACGTCGTCGGGTTTCGGCTGCACGCCGTCGAGGTGCGCGATCACCGGCGCGAGCTCGTCGACGTTGCGACGCACGAGCTCGCCCAGTCGATCGGGTCTGAGCAAATCTCGCATCCGAATCCCGCGGCGACCGGCTTTCATCTCGTACGCCGGGCCGATGCCTCGGCGCGTCGTGCCGATCGCCGTGCCCGTCTTCGCGCCGTGGTCTTCGCGCAACCCGTCGACGAGCTTGTGATACGGCAGGATCACGTGTGCGCCGAGGCCGACGAGCAATTCGTTGTGCGCGAGCAGGCCTCGCGCTTGGCAATCGGCGAGCTCCTCGAGCAGCGTCTGCGGATCGATCACCATGCCGTCGCCGAGCACGCAGCTCTTGCCGGGGTGACAGACGCCCGACGGCACCAAGTGCGTGACGAGCTTCTTGCCCTCGATCACGAGCGTGTGGCCGGCGTTCGCACCGCCGCCGTAGCGCACGACGACATCCGCGCGCTCGGTGAACAAGTCGACGACCTTGCCCTTGCCTTCATCGCCCCACTGGGCGCCGACGACGATGACGACCGACATCACGCCTTTATTAGCGCGATCAGCGGCTCGATGTCCCCTGCCCGAGCCGCTTGGATTTCGGCACCGGCAGGTCGGTCATTCACGCGATCGTCCTTGACGAACGCATCGAGTTTGGCGCCGTCGAGCCAGGCCGGTGTCGTGTAGGCGTCGAGCTGGACGACCGCGCGAATGCCA
>DASXEF010000851.1:0-2599 GCA_036490255.1 Kofleriaceae bacterium | reverse complement strand
CTCAGCGATTCCGACGGCTACGACCTCAACGAGCTGCCCGCCGACAAGTCGAAGTCGCTGGTGTTCTACTGCGGCAACGACGCGTGCTCGGCATCGCACCACGCCGCGAAAAAAGCGATCGCGGCCGGCTACGAGCACGTGCGCGTGATGCCGAGCGGCATCGCCGGCTGGGTCAGCGCCGGCAAGCAAGTGCAGCAGATCTAGTTGGTTCGTAGCTCGCGCTTGTGATGGTGCGCGAGCTCGTGAATAAATGACCGCGTGCACGCGAGTCGAGCACTCGTCGGCTCGTTGATCGTCAACGCGGTGTTGCTCGCGTTGCTGCTCGCGATCGCGCCCCGACGTCACGACACGCCGGCGCCACCGCCGATGTTCGTCGACGTCGCGATCGCACCGCTGTTGCCGCCGCCACCGCCGCCGCCGAGCGTCGCACCGCCGGTCGTCGTGCCGGCGATCGTCGCGCCGCATCGTGCGCGAGCCGCGGCGCCCGCGTTGCCCGTCCCGACCACGACAACGACCTCCGTCGACGACCTCGCGGCCGATTCCGGCAGCGGCGCGGGCGGCGACGGCGATGGCACCGCGGCGACGCGACCGATCCCGATCGGCGCCCGCGACGCCCAGCTGCCGTACACGCGCGACGCGTTGGTCGCGCACGCGCAAGGCGTCGTGCTCGTCGGCGTGCTGGTCGGCGTCGACGGCAAGGTGCACGAGACGACGCTCGTGCGCGGGCTCGGCCACGGGCTCGATCAGATCGCGCTCGCTCTCGCCGCGAAGCTGCAGTTCCAACCGGCACGCGACGCGCTCGGAGCGCCTACCGCGGCACGCATCACCTGGCGGTTTCATTTCACGCCGCCGCGCGATGCGCTTTAAGGCTGCGACACCTTCGAGGCGCGGGGTCGCGTCGGTTCGAAGCTGTTAGCAGCAACGGCATCCCGCGCCGCGTGCTCGCGAGACAGTATTCACATGCGATTCGCCAGCCTCGCGGTCATCGGCGCAGTCGTGCTCGCCGGCGTCGCGCACGCCGGCCCGACGGCGATCGTCGGCGACGACAACATCGTCCACGGCTTCGTGTGGCAAGGCGAAGAAACGATCGATGGTCAGGTCACCGATCCGCGCGGTCGCGCCGTGGCGGGCGTGCAAGTTCACGCCGTATGGGGTGACGGCGACCATCTGGTCGCGACCGATCGCAACGGCCGTTATCACGTCAAGCCGACGGCGGCGGGCGTCGCGGTGCTCGTCTTCGTCTACGGCGACGTCCGCATCACGAGCACCGCCGCGAATTCCCACGGCGGCGCAGACGGCGAGACCGTCGACATTCGCGAGCGCGAGGTCCCGACGACGCCACCGAAGCTCAAACATCGGCCCAAACGGCCGGCGTACTCCGACGCGGCGAGCGATCGCAACGCGTGGATCCGCGCGTGGTTGCTGCTCGACATCGACGCGTCCGGCGGCGTCGTCGGCTTGAAGCTGCTCGATCGGCCCGGCTACGACCTCGATGCAGTCGCGATCGCATCCGGGTTCGCGCTCGACTTCGAGCCCGCGCGCGATCGCGAGAACCATCCGGTGCGAACGCAGATGCTGTGGGTGATCGATTGGCCGCCGTTCTGGTGGGTGATCGATCAAGGCGCCAGCGTGACCGCGCAGATCCCCGACGCCGCGTGGAGCCTGCCGTGCCGCGACGAACACGGCGTCGAGCCTACGCACGTCGAGCGATCGTGTGCGCGTCCGACGATCGCCAACGCGCTGGCGCTGCCGTGGATCAAGCGATGAGCCGCGCCGTCGTCGCGCTCTGCGTCGCCGCGTGCAGCGGCACGGTCGCGCCGCCACCGGCCGTCGAGCCGCGACCGGGACGCGACGTGCGCATCGTCCCGCACGACGAGCTCGTCACGCGCACCACGACGCGCGCGCCGATCGAGCTGCCGTTCGGCCAGAGCCAGAACGGCACCGAGCTGGTGACCGCGCTGCTGCAACGCGCGCGCGATGCCGGCGCGACGTACGTCGGCGACGTGGCGTTCCACATGGTGTTCAAGTGGCGCGGCGCGTACGTCGAGTGCGAGACGAAGCTCAGCTTCGGAGACACGCCGTCGCCGCCCGTACCCGTCGCGACCGATCCCACGGCCGGCTCCGACGACGACGTGTATTCCACCGAGGTTCGCAGCTTCGAGCCGAAACAGATCTCGATCGATCGCGACGAGCGCGACCTCGCGTGCAAGCAAGTCGCGGTCGCGACTCAGACCGTGCAGCGCCGCTACGACAGCCGGTTCGACGCCGAGGTCTCGCGCAAGAGCGACGCGATTCCGGTCGATGTCGTCGCGACGACGGAGAACGTCGAGCAGTGCACGCCGCAGCACGTGCAGCGCCGCGTCGATCGCTACGATTATCAAGTCAGGCTCGACTACGTCCCGCCGGATTGGACCTATCTCGCCGCGACGTACGCGAGCACCAAGCTCTCGGAGTCGCCGCCGCTGTGCTACGCGGTCGATGCGAGCACCCTCGGCGCGCGGCCGACGCATCGCTTGACCGCGACGCTCGGGTTCCGCGGCGCGATCGAGCAGCTCGAGCCGCTCGAAGCGCCATCGCGCGGGCCGATCACGAAGGGCCG
>DASXEF010000800.1:0-2858 GCA_036490255.1 Kofleriaceae bacterium | reverse complement strand
GCTGGTCAAGCGCGAGCTCGAGACCACGCCGCGTGCTCGCGTCGGCGCGGCGCTGGTCAAGCCGGCGCTGCGCGCGCTCGCCAAGCGCATCGACTACACCGAGATCGGCGGCGCGTTGCTCGTCGGCGTGACGAAGCCGGCCGTGATCGCGCACGGCCGCAGCGACGCGACGGCGATCGCGAGCGCGATCCGCGCCGCCGCCGACTTTGCCGCGCGCGGGTTGACCGACAAGCTCGCCGCCGCGCTCGGCGTGCTCGCTTAGCGCCACACCGCGTAGAACGACTTCGGATTGCCGGTGTAGTCGCGCAGGCCCATCGTGCCGAACGCCTTGAACGTGAGCTCGCCGACGTCCTCGGTCGCCGCGTTCGAGCCGCGGAAGATCTGTTCGACGGCGCACCAGCTCGCGTCGAACGTGCACGGACAATCGGTCATCACCGTGGCATCGACGAGGTCGCGATCGCTCCACCAGTTGACGAAGTCCATCTTCGCGGCCGCGCCATCGCCGACCACGCGCGCGAGATACGCCGCGGCATCGGCGTCGCTGCCCGGCACGGCGGTGATGCAGCCGTTCGTCGGATCGTCGAGCACGATCGGCGTGTTGTTCGTGCCGGTCTCGGCGATCAGCGGGCTCTCGCCCGCGCGCGCGGCACCGCGGGTGAACCAATCGGCCGGCAATTGCGCGACGCTCATGCCGCCGAGCTGGATCGGATAGCTCGACATCGCGAAGCGATCGCGCTTCATCGGCGCGATCACCGCGTAGTTGGCGTCGAAGCACGCGCTCTGATCGCCGCCGGTGCACGAACCGGTCGCGACGCCGTAGAGGTGATCGATCTGGAACGACGGGAACGCGACGATGCTCGCTTGCTTCGCCTTGATCGCCGCGTAGCTCGCGTTCGCCATCGTCACGAGCCCGGCCGCCGCGCTCGGGCAATTCTCGAAGAACAGGTTCACCTCGATCGCGTAGTTCAGCCACGTCGGCTGGAACTCGTCGATCATCCACGCGACGTACGCGTCGTACGCCTGCGCGTACGTCGCGGCGCTGCCGTCGCTCGCGAAGTCGTAGCAGTGCGCGGCCCAGTTCTGGACGTTGCCGGGCTTCGGCGCGAGCGTCGACCGCGTGCCGTCGAGCATCGACACCGACAAGAAGATCGGCTTGCCCGTCGCGTGCGCGCTCGTGGCGATCGCATCCATCGTCGCCTTCCAGTCGGCCGGCGGCGCTTGCCCGGCCGCGAACTCGTCCCACGGCACGCCGTAGTACTCCTGATGGATCTCGATCACGTCGGCGTCGGTCGCGAGATCAGCCGGCGTGATCTGAAAGCCGGTATTCGAGCCGGTGACGATGAGCTGGACGCCGCCGTTCGCGAGCCGAAGCTTCGCCGCGGCATCGGGCGGCGCGGCAGCGGCGTCGATCGCCGATGCATCGTGCGTCGCGCCATCGGGCGATGCGCCGTGGCCGCCGCCGCACGCGATTAGCAGTGCCAAGACAGCGTTTCGCATCGCAGCATTACCTCAGCAAACCCGGGACCAGCGATTTCGTCGTGAATCGCGACAGTTGGGTAGGGAAACTTCAGTCGAAGCCGGCGCGAATCGCGTCGGCGTGGCGATCTACCACCGCGCCGACCGCATCGACGAGCGCCTGGCCGGTCGGTGTGCCATCGACGACCCACACTTCGCGATCGTCTGCTTCGGCGCGTTTGACGCCGGCGACCGCGCGCAATGCCGTCACGATCTCCGCGCGCAGCATCGACTCGAGCGGATCTTCACGGATGAATTCCATCGCCGAAACGGTGACCCGCCACGCCCATTCGCCGGCGCCGGCCTGCTTCGTGACGTCGACGCCCTGCGCGTCATGCGCCACGCCCGCCGGAATGTCACGCAGCCATTCTTCGGCGATCTCGTCGTCCAGCGGTTCGATCTGCTTGGCCGCGTACATAGTTGCGAAACCTAGCAGCCGACCCGGATTCATGCGCGAAGACCACGACGCAGTGCGCGATGCGATACGCAGCCGATCGCACTTTGATTTCTCGCTATTCCCGTGAGACACACGGCCCGCGATGACGACCGCGCTCCTCTTTCCCGGCCAAGGCAGCCAGCGCGTCGGCATGGGCAAAGAGCTCGCATTCGCATCGCCGATCGCGAAGCAGACCTACGCCGAGGCCGACGCCGCGATCGGCTTCGCGCTGTCGCAGATCTGCTTCGAAGGTCCCGAGGATCAGCTCGTGCTGACCAAGCACACGCAGCCCGCGATCCTGACCACGTCGATCGCCGCGTTTCGCGCGCTCCGCGACAAGGGCCTGCAGTTCGACGTCGTCGCCGGCCATTCGCTCGGCGAGTGGACCGCGCTCGTCGCCGCCGGCGCGATCAGCCTCGGCGACGCCGTGCGGCTCACGCACCTGCGCGGCCAGTACATGCAGGACGCCGTGCCGGTCGGCCAGGGCGCGATGGCGGCGCTGATCGGTCTGGACCTCGCGAAGACGCGCGCGCTGTGCGAAGCGTCGTCGCAGCCGGGCGAGCCGGTCGAGCCCGCGAACATGAACGGCGCCGGTCAGATCGTGATCAGCGGCGCGACCGCGGCCGTCGATCGCGCGATCGCCGGCTCGAAAGCCGCCGGCGCGAAGCTCGCGAAGAAGCTGCCGGTGAGCGCGCCATTCCATTGCTCGCTGATGAAGCCCGCCGCCGACAAGCTCGCGGCCGCGATGGCCGATCTCGAGATCAAGGCGCCGAGCGTGCCGGTGGTCGCGAACGTCACCGCCGAGCCGACGCAGGATCCGGCGCGCATCAAGCAGCTCCTCGTGCAGCAAGTCACCGCGCCGGTGCGCTGGGAAGAGTCGATCCAATATCTCGCGAAGTCCGGCGTC
>DASXEF010000778.1:0-4364 GCA_036490255.1 Kofleriaceae bacterium | reverse complement strand
CTCTACGTGCGCACCGGCGTCGGCCATATCGCGATGATCACCGGCGGTGTCGCGCTACCGCTCGCACTGAGCGCGTTGAAATAGTCAAACTCGCGTGCGAGCCCTCGTGCGAGCCGCCAAGCGCGCTACGGTTGCGTCGTGATCCGCGATTGGCTGAGCAATGCCGGCTGGCGCTACGGCTGGAAAGCCGCGCGCGCGATCGCGACGCCGTGGATGCAGCGCGAGCTCGCCGAGACCCGCGCGAAGGTCGCCGCCGCGCCCAAGCCGATCGTGATCGCACGCGACGCGATCGATCGCGCGCTCGCCGATGCCGCGCCGCCCGGCGTGCCGGTCGATGCCGTCGTGCTGCCCGGCCGCGTCTTGCGCGCGCGGTTTCCCGACGGACCCGAGACACGTCGCGGCACGCACCTCGTCGGCAAGATCCGGCTCACCCATCGCGCGATTCCGAGCGAGGCCGTGCTCGTCGTCGCGCTGTTTTCCGATGTCGCCGCCGATTACTTCGTCGAGACGATGACCGCCGACATCGCCGCGCCGCTGTGCGACGAGTACGGCGACAACGTCGCGCTCGCCGAAGCGCAGGCGAGCGTGCCGGTCGTGCTCAAGGAGATCGCCGTCGCGGCCGGGCTCGGCACGATCGGCAAGAACGCGCTGTTCTTCTCGAACCGGTTCGGCTTCAACTGCAAGCTCGGCGTCGTGTTCTTGAACGCGCCGGTCGATCGCTACGACGAGCCGCCGACGAATCGCGAGTGGAAGCTCGCCGATTGCTCGACGTGCAACTTGTGCGTCGAGGCGTGCCCGGTCAACGCGTTCGACGACTACAAGATCACGAACGTGCCCGCGTGCGATCGCATGATCGCGAGCGACTACTTCGGGCCGCGCCGCGATCACATGTGCCGCGCGTGCATCACCCGCTGCCCGGTCTCGACCGACGTGCTCAAGCTGCGCCGCAGCGAAGGCGTGCCGCAACGCGCGTTCTGGGACAACGAAGCGCAGCTCGCGCTCGCGGCCGATCTGTTCATGTATCGGCCGTCGTTCTGGGTGTGGTTGATGCAGCGCTTCTACTACGGCGCGGATATGCCGGGACGCAAGCCGCGCGCGAAGCCGCGCATGGGCGACGTGATCGCGCAAGCGGTCAACGCGACGACGAGCCTCCGCTCGCGCGACGGTTGGCGCCGCGCCGCGAGAGCGCGAACACCACGATCGAAATGATCGCGAACGACGGCGTGCCGTTCGATTGGCAACCGCAGCCCGAGGATTTTGTCGGCGAGATCGGGTCCGATCCGATCGCAGCATCGCCGGGCATATCGGTGATCACGCCGTGGCCATCGAGCTCGTCGGCGCCGATGTCGATCGCGGAACCCGCGACGTTGCGCTGAGAAAGCGTCAGCGGCGCGATGTACTCCATCGTCGGGATCAGCGACTGCATCGGCAACGTGCCGGTATCGACGCACGGCGAGCTCGACGCCAAGTCGTAGTTCGAGCCGAGCATCGGATCGCCCTGCGAATCGATCCAGTTCGTGATCTGCATCGCGCTGCCGCCGTTCGTGATCGTGCCGGCGCCGTGGAAGATGTTGTTTTCGAGCACCGCCGTCGTGCCCGCGACGAAGCTCGTGAACGTACCGCTCGACAGGTCGTTCACGATCGTGTTGTTCACGAGGTAAACCTGCTGCGTTGGATTGAGTGGCGTCTCCTCACCGGATGTAATGATGAGCGGGTTCATCGTCGCGGCGCTCTGCTCGATGAAGTTGCCGATGATCGTCGACGTGCCGCCCTGCGGCAGATCGATCTCGTAGCTCGCGGTGCCGCCGTCCTCGTCGAGCAGCGCGTTGTACATGATGTTGTTGATGTAGCCGCGCGACTTGAGCAGGTGCCCGACGTTCGCGTGATGCGAGTACGAACCGATCACGGTGACCGTGCCGTAGTCGCCGAGGTACATGTTGTGCGAGAAGCCGTCGCCGGCGCCGTTGTTGTAGAACTCCGACGTCTGGATCGTGACCGAGCCGCTGCCGGCGCTCGGCGGGCTGCCGAGAATGCCGTCCTGGTTGTCGTGGAAGTAGCAGTCGATCACGGTGAGGTTCGTGCCGCCGTGGCGGATGCCCGCGCCGTTGTTGCCATCGGCTTGCGAGATCGCGGCGCCGGAGAATTCGAAGCTCTCGATCGTCGCGTTCGGCGCGTCGATCGTGAAGATGCCCTTCTCGCCCGCGGGCGTGACGCCGGTCAGATCGATCTTCGCGCGGCCGTTGATGCCGACGACGGTCAAGTTGTCGGTCGTCCACTCGCACGTATCGCCGTCGTAGCTGCCCGCGGCGTCGACCTCGATGCGATCGCCGGCCTGCGCCGAGCCGATCGCCGCGCACGGCGTCGCGTACGTCTGGTTGGGACCGACCGAGAGCGTGTTCGCGCTCGCTGCGATCGGAACGAGCACGAGCAAGACCGCTAGCCTCATGCGTCGATCTTACAGGCCGAGCTGCGCCCGCGTCAGCACGTCTGGACGCGGCGAATACGCGAGTGCGCGCGCGATCACGTTTCGAAGCTCTCGCACGTTGCCGGGCCACGCATGCTCGGTGAGCGCGGCAACTGCATCGGGCGCGAACGCAGGCGCGCGACCGTCGTCGACGAGCGTGCGCGCGAAGTGCCGTGCGAGCGGCATGATGTCTTCGCGGCGCTCGCGCAGCGGCGGCACGAGCAGCGGCACGACGAGCAAGCGGTAGTACAAGTCTTCGCGAAAGCGACCTTTGCGCATCTCGGCGGCGAGATCGCGATTCGTCGCCGCGATCACGCGCACGTCGACGGTGACCGGCCGCTTCGCACCGAGCGGGAACACCTCAGCGTTGTCGAGAAACCGCAGCAGCTTGGGTTGGATCTCGAGCGGCAGCTCGCCGATCTCGTCGAGGAATAACGTGCCGCCGTTGGCCGCGCGAATCACGCCGGGTTGATCCGCCGTCGCGCCGGTGAACGCGCCCTTGCGATAGCCGAACAGCTGGCCCTCGAACAGCTCGTGCGGTACGGCGGCGCAGTTGAACGCGACGTACGGCTGCGCCGATCGCTCGGAGCGTTGATGCAACGCGCGCGCGACGACCTCTTTGCCGACGCCGGACTCGCCGGTGATCACGACGGTCGCGCGCGAGCCCGCGAGTCGGCCGATATCGGCGAGCACGCGGCGCATCGCCGGCGACGCGGCGATCATGCCGGGAATGTCGCCGACGTCACGTGGCAGCGACGCGGGACTGTCGCCGGCGCGCAGCTCCGCCGCATCGAGCGCGATGCCGCCGACCAGCGCGACCACGCGCAGCGCGGTGCGGCGCTCGTCGTCGAGCAAGAGCTCGCGATCGACGCGCAAGCGGGCGTGGTTGCCGACGTCGAACCAGGTGCCGCCGAGTGCTTCGTCGTCGTCGAGCGACGCGCGCGACTCGGCGAGCTCGCCTGCGATCGCGACGAGCTCGCGGCGCACCATCGCCTGCGTCGCGCCGGTCACCGCGAGTCGCTGCAACGCGACCTCGAGCGAGCGAGGCACGCCGGTGCGGTGGTGCGAGCGCTCGACTTGCGCCAGCATGCGCGCGCCGTGCTCGACGCCGCGCACGATCCACAGCGGCTTCGGCGCGCCCATCGCGGCGAGCTCGGCATTGACGCGCTCGAGTCGCTCTTTCGCACCCGGCTCGCCGAGCGCGACCTGCATGCTCGCGCTGCCGAAATGCGCGAGTGCAGCGTCGATGCGATCGCCGCTCGCCGCGAACGTCGCCGCCGCAGCTTCGAACGTGACGCGACCTTCTTCGATCCGGCCTTCGACGACGAGCAAGTTGCCTTCGAGCCGGCGCAGCTGCGCCGCCGACCACGCGCTCGGCGTGCGATCGACCTCGCGTTGTGCGCGCGCGAACAGCGCACGCGCATCGGCCGCGCCCGCGCTGAGCCCGGTGCTCGCGTACGCGATCGCGACGTCGCGCGCGAGCGGCGCCCAGCGTTCGCACAATCGATCGGCGCGCGCGAACGCGGCGAGCATCCCGCCGTCGCCGCGCACCAACGCCGCGGTCGCAGAGAACCACGCGGCGAACGCCTGCGAGATCCCGCGCATCGACGGCAGCTCGATCGCGGCGAGTCGCGTCGCCACCGTTTCGAGCGCGTCGGCATCGCCCTTCACCATCAAGTAGCGCAGCTGCGCGGGAAACACGATCGTCGCCGGAAATTTGTACTCGACGAGCATCGCGTCGGCTTCTTCGAACACGCGGCCTGCTTCGGCGAGCCGGCCGAGCCGGAACAGCGCCTCGCCTTCGGCGCGCAACGTGACGCCGGTGTGCACGCCCGGCGGCAATCGCGCGTGCTCGGCGACGCGGCGCGCCCGTAACGCGAGCGCGAGCGCGGCTTCGGGA
>DASXEF010000694.1:0-2409 GCA_036490255.1 Kofleriaceae bacterium | reverse complement strand
CGTGTCTCGATCGATCGCCTCGGCGCGGACCAAGTTGGTCGCGAGCATGCTGAGGTAGCGGCCGCGAAACGCGCCCGGATGGTCGGTGACGACGAGCCGAAATCGATCCATCCGCCGCGTGCAGCTCGGACACGGCGCTGCGGTCTCGGTCGCGGCGACCACGAGCTCGAGCCGGCCGCCGCCCATGTCGGCGACCGCGCGGCGCAGGTCGTCGACGCCGATTAGCATGCCGGTGCAGTCGTCGCAGATGAGGCGCGCGCCGTACGGGCGCAACGGCACGCTGCAATCGGGACATGCATTCGAGCCGGTTCGATACGCGGTCACGGCGACGCAGCAAACTTACCGTACGCCGCGGCAACGCCTAGCTCACGGCGGCGCGTTGAACTTGCCGTACGAGCCGAGCGGGCCATCGCCGGGCAGCTTGTCGCTCGGTCCGCTCGTGCCGCCGTGCGATCCGAACACGCGCTCGACCGCGACGAACACGTCGGCGAGCTTGTCGGTCGCGAACCAGATGCCGTGCGTGGCGCAGCGATCGAGCTCGAGCTTCGGCGCGATCGTCTTGTCCATCATCGCGAGCTCGAGCCGGCACGTCGCCATGCCGGCGCCACACGTCGGGCACGGCCGGTGACCCGCGTGCTCGTGGACGAACGCGACGACCGGCTCGATCCGCGTCAGCTCGTCGATCGAATGCGCGAAGTCGTCGATCGCGAGAAAGATTCCCTCGCAGCGATCGCAGCACAGCCGCTTGCCGAACACGCGCAGCGCGATGCCGCACTCGGGGCACGTGTTCTGGCGTTCGCGAAAGGGCTCGGTCATGTCGGGAGAACGCTCCGGCGCGGGTGGAATATTTACGCGAGCCCGAACCCAATACGCGCCGCCCACGAAACGCGCGCATTGCTTGGACGACATCGAGAGCTCGCCGGCGAAAGCCACGCGTTCTGAAACGCGGCTCAGGCGGTCGCGGCGGTCTCGGCCTTGGCGGCCTTCGCGAGATCCAAGATCGACGGCGGCGGATCCTTGAGCGCGAGCCCCAAAACTTCGTCCATCCGTTTGACCGAGATGATCTCCATCTCGCTCTTCACTTCGTCGGGCACGTCGACCAGATCCTTCGTGTTGCGATCTGGGATGATCACGCGCTTGATGCCGGCGCGGTGCGCGGCGAGCAGCTTCTCTTTGAGGCCGCCGATCTGCAGCACGTTGCCGCGCAGCGTGATCTCGCCCGTCATCGCGACGTCGGGACGAACCGGAACGCCGGTGAGCAACGAGACCAACGCCGTGTACATCGTCACGCCGGCCGACGGACCGTCTTTGGGAACGGCGCCGGCGGGAACGTGGACGTGCAGATCGACGTTCTCGAGGAAGTTGCCGGGATCGAGACCCAACGCCGCCGCGCGACCGCGAACGAACGACAGCGCCGCGGTCACCGACTCCTTCATCACGTCGCCGAGCTGACCGGTCAGCGTGAGCTTGCCTTTGCCCGGCATCTTGGTCGCTTCGATGAACAAGATGTCGCCGCCGACGGCGGTCCACGCGAGGCCGGTCGCGACGCCGGGCTCGCCGACGCGCTCCGCGACTTCGCTGACGAACCGCTTCGGTCCGAGCACTTCTTCGACGACGGCCGCCGAGATCACTTCGTGATCTTTGGCTTGGCCTTCGGCGACCTTCACCGCGACCGCGCGGCACACGCTGCCGATCTCGCGCTCGAGGTTGCGCACACCGGCTTCGCGCGTGTAGCTATCGACGACCTCGAAGATCGCGTCGTCGGTGATCTCGCAGCGGTCGTTCGTGAGCCCGTGATCGTCGAGCTGCTTCGGCACGAGGAACTTGCGGGCGATCATCTTCTTTTCCTGCCGCGTGTAACCCGGCAGCTCGATGATCTCGAGGCGATCGCGCAGCGCCCATGGAATCGGATCCAACTGGTTCGCGGTCGCGATGAACAGCACCTTCGAGAGATCGAACGTCACCTCGAGGTAGTGATCGCTGAACGTGTTGTTCTGCTCGGGGTCGAGCACTTCGAGCAGTGCCGACGCCGGGTCGCCCCGAAAATCGTGACCGAGCTTGTCGATCTCGTCGAGCACGAACACGGGATTGTTCGTGCCCGCCTTCTTGATGCCCTGGATGATGCGACCCGGCAGCGAGCCGACGTACGTCCGCCGGTGACCGCGGATCTCGGCCTCGTCGCGCACGCCGCCGAGCGAGATCCGGCCGAACTTGCGGCCGATCGCGCGCGCGACGCTGCGTCCGAGCGAGGTCTTGCCGACGCCCGGTGGGCCTGCGAGGCACAGGATCGGGCCCTTCTTATCGTTCTTGAGCTTGCGAACCGCCATGTACTCGACGATGCGCTTCTTCACTTTGTCGAGATCGTAGTGGTCCTCGTCGAGGCACTTGCGGACCTCGCCGAGCTCGATG
>DASXEF010000649.1:0-4704 GCA_036490255.1 Kofleriaceae bacterium | reverse complement strand
GCCGCGCGCGCGACGCTCGAGCTCGCGGTCGCATGCGGCCACACCGCCGACGTCCATCAGTCGGCGTTCTTGATGTCGCACAAGGCGTATACGATGCGCGACGACGAGTCGTACAAGGCCGTGCTCGACGATGCCGATCGCGCGCTGATCGCCGGCGGCGAGACTGGGCCGCTCGCGACCGTCGCCGCGACGATCGCCGAAGCCGCCGCGTTGATGTGGCCCGATCTCGACGACGCGCTCGCTCGCGCCGGCGTCTCGGGTGCACGCCGCGTGGTCGCGACCTCGCACGCACCAGCGGTCGCGATGTTGCCGCGCCTCTCGACCGCGCTCGCGGCCGGCGCCGTGATGCTCTACGAACACGACGCGGCCCAGACCGACGTCACCGTCGTCGCGGCCGGTACGCCGATCATCGTGCTCGGCCCGCGGCTCGTCGGCGAGCACAGCGATCTCGAGCCGACCGCGATTCGCGCGATCCTCGCGCGCGTCGTCGAGCTGACGCGGCCCGAGCATCTCGCGTTCGCCGGCCTGCCCACGCGCGACGCGACGCGCTTGCTCGCATCGATCGTGCGGCTGTTCGGCCCCACGACGCTGCGCGAGTCGGTGTCGGGGTTGATGAGCGAAGAAGACGACGGCGTGCAGCGCGCGCACGACGACGTGGTCAAGGCCGCGATGCCGGTCAAGCTGCGCACGCGGCTCGAGGGCGTGCTCGCGCCGCTGCAGCCGATCGCGCTCGACAACGCGAAGTACCTCGCGGAGTGCCAGCGCGCCGCCGATCGCGCCGCGTTGCTGCTCGGCGGTCACCCCGGCGTGATCGTCAGCGGTGCGCAAGCCCGCGGCGAGAGCGTCGGGTTCTTGATCAAAGCCGTCGGTCAACCCGGCTGGCTCGCCGCGCGTCAGAAGCTCGGCGTCGGCATTCGCTGAGGCAGCAATGAAGCTGAGCCGAGAGCTATACGCTGTGCTCGGCCCGCCGTACCCGCAGCTACGCCACCTAACACCAACCCGAGTCGCGCGAGGGTGGCGGCTTCGAACATCGAGCCCGTTGCCCGAGCAAGCGGCGATGACCGAGCAAGCGGCGCTATTGCTCGAAGAGCTCCGTCACACGCTGGATGTCGTTGGCGACGACTCACGCTTGTATGTCGAGTTCGTGCTCCACCGCGTCGACGACCAGCACTTTGTTTGCGACATCGCAAACGACTTCGCGCCGAGCGGCTTCGACCTCGCCTGTCAGTTCACGACGCTCGCGCTCCTGGACAGGTGCTGGAACGTGACGGACATCGAAGGCCTACCTGCGGTGGTGTGGTCGCCGTTCCGTGCAAGCGTGGACGCCCTGAAGCCGTCGTGAGCGCGTCGCGCGCCTCGCTGGCTGATCGCGGCGCCGCTCGCCGGCTAGCGCGTTTGCCCGTAACTCGCGGTTGCTAGCGCGATCGCGATCGAAGTCGCGCGAGTCGTGCACTGGTTCGGTAGCGCGTCTCACCGACGAGCACCCGCGCGTCTACCGCGGGCATCGAACGGCGGCTGGCACCGTCGCTGCACAATGGTCTGTCATGCCGAAACATCCCGAAGAGAGTCTCGAAGCTATCTCGACCGCTGAGCTCGCTGGCGTGGGTGGCGGTTACTCGCCCGCACTGTTCAATGCGATGCAGCAAGCCGTGGGGCACGGCCTCACGATCAATTCGACCGTCACCGGCGGTCACGCGACGCACTCGTACCACTACCTCGGTCGTGCGTTCGATGCGATCGGGCCCGAGTCGAAGATGCAGGGCTATTACAACTACGCCGCGAAGAACCTCAAGACGACCGAGCTGATCCACCGCAACCACTTCCTCAAGAACGGCCGCCCGATCCATCCGATCGGCGGCCACGACAACCACGTTCACACCGCGATCTGAGCTCAGAAAGGGACCACGACCATGACGACCATCAGCCTCACCGACCTCTCTTCGATCACCGGCGGCGCGAACCGCGCGGGTTGCCCGACGCCCGCGCAGTTCGACTGGATGAAAGAGCACATGGTGCCGAACAACATGAGCAAGCCGGGCGTGCAGCAGCACGTCGTCGCCAACGACGCGAAGCGTTGCGGCCTCTCGATGAAATAGTTTCGATTTCCCCGCGTCGCGTGTTCTTGGTCGTCACGCGGCGCGGGGATGGTCCTTGCGACTACGCCCGAAACGGCGGCGGAATCGTCGAGGCCTTGCGCGGCAGGAAATGACCGAGGTGCCACGCGTGCACGAGCAGCTGGCGTTGCGCGTCGCGGCCGAGCCGATACAACCGCGCTGCATAGACACCCGCGACGACGAGCATCGCGACGACCGATGCGACGAGCAACCCGAGCGACGGCGCGCCGCGCAGCGCGAGCGCACCCGCGTGACTGATGAGCTCGCCTTCTCTGAGCTCGAACGTGCCGGGTAGCACGTGGAACAGCTCGAGCGCGATCGGCACGAGATAGCCGAACGCGACGAGGCCGACGAGCAGCGCCGGGCGCGCGACGAACTTCGGATACGCCATCGACGACATCACGATGATGATCGCGAGGCCGGGCACGAACACGAATGGCCCGGCCATCCGCGTCATCGCGCCGATCAGCGCCATGTTGCCGACGCTGTACAAGATCATCCACGCGAGCGATCGATCGGGCTTGCGCGAGATTCGCCACGCGGCGCCGGCCATGCCGAGCGAGACGGCGAACACCGCGAGCACGACGTCCCACCGCCGCACGCCGTTCCACATCGCGAACGGCAAGAACGACGCGAGCGCCAAGTACGCGATCACGGCGGTACGAGCATGCGCGCGCACGGCGGCGACCTCGTGGTCGTGCAGTGCAGCTCGCAGCTCGGGCTGGATCTCTTCGGGCGGCGACAGCATGAGGCCGGTGACGAGCTCGGCGGCTTCGCCCGACTCTGGATCGAGTGCGAGCGCGCGGCCCGATGCACTCATCGCCTCGGTGCGGCGACCTTCGTTGAACGCCGCGCGGGCGCTCCACACGAGATCGACCGCCATCGTGCGGCGGCGCGCGACGTCGCGATCGCCGTCGAGATAGGCTTCGACGCGCTCGGCGACGCGACGCGCGGTCGGCCGACTCGCCGGATCTTGCGCGAGCATCGCGACGCACACCGCGTCGAGCTCGGGTGCGATCGCGCGATCGGGCTTGCGCTTGCCGGGTGCGGTGATCGCGTCGCCGCTGACGGTCGATTGCAAGCCGGCTTGACCGCGCGGATGGACGGACTCGCCGGCGAGGATCTCGAACAGGATCGCGCCGAGCGAATAGACGTCGGCCGGCCTGCCCGCTTCGGCGGCGCGCTGGAGCTGCTCCGGCGCCATGTAGCCCGGCGTACCGAGGAGCTGGGCGGGCTCGAGATCGACGCTCGCGATATCGACGGTGACGAGCTCTGCGACGGCCTCGCCGACGACGCGCGCGAGCCCCCAATCGAGCACGTAAACGTCGCCGAAGTCGCCGAGCATGATGTTCGACGGCTTGAGATCGCGGTGCACGACGCCGCGCGAGTGCGCGAACTCGATCGCGAGGCAAACGTCGGCGAACGCGCGCAACAGGCGCTGGCGGTTCGGCGACGGGTTTTGTAGTAAGTCAGCCAACGTCACGCCCGCGAGCCGCTTCATCGTGAAGAACGGCCGGCCTTGATCGTCGACGCCGAGCTCGTGGACCGGCGGGATCGCCGGGTGCTCGAGCCGCGCCTGGATGCGGGCCTCGCGCAAAAACCGCGCGGACTGATCTTCGCTGGGATGCGGCGTGCGCAGCCGCTTGATCGCGACGTCACGGCCGACGCGCAAGTCGTGAGCCAGCACCACCTCACCGATTCCGCCGCGCCCGATCACCTCGCCCAGGACGTAGCCGGTCAGCATGCGCGTCTGCGTCTCGCTGCCATGCACGCGCTCACCGTCACCGACGATCGTATCGGGCTCGTGTGAATCAGCCGGCGTCATGCGCACATCGTACCGTGACCTCGCTATAGTCCGCGCCGATGTATCTGGGCATCGTCAAGGGCACGGTCGTCGCGGAACGCAAGGCATCGGGCCTCGAAGGCGCGAAGATCTTGCTCGTGCAGCCCGTGGACGAGCGCAACGAGCCCACCGGCGATCTCCAGGCCGCGATCGATACGGTGCAAGCCGGTCCGGGAGATCTGGTCTATCTCGTCGGCTCGCGTGAAGCCGCGCTCGCACTGACGCCGTGGTTCGTGCCGGTCGATGCGGCGATCGTCGGCATCGTCGACGGAGTCGCCACGTGAGGTGCTGCCGCGTCGTCGGGCCGATGTGGGCCGACGTCAAGCATCCGGCGTTCGTCGGCCATCCGCTGTTCGTCGTGCAGCCGCTCGATGCCGACGGCAACGATGTCGGTGCGAGCTTCGTCGCGATCGATCGCGCACAAGCCGGCGCCGGCGACAAAGTGATCGTGCTGACCGAAGGCACCGGCGTCAGACAAATTCTGGGCCAAGGCGATCAGGTGCCGATTCGCAGCGCGATCGTCGGCATCGTCGATCGCTTCGACATCGACGCCGCGAGCAACGCGTGAAGCAGCTGCGCGCCGAGGTCGCCGCGGCCTCGCGGCACTTGCACGCGGCGGGCTGGGTCGCGAACCACGACGGCAACGTCACCGCACGCGATGGCGCGCGCTTCATCGCGACGCCGACGGCGACGTCGAAGCGATTGATCACGGAACGCGAGCTGATCGAGGTCGACGGCAAAGGCAGC
>DASXEF010000628.1:0-2288 GCA_036490255.1 Kofleriaceae bacterium | reverse complement strand
GGCATGCTCGCGTCGAACGAGCCGGTCGAGGCGTGGATGGATGAAGGCATCAACGAGTGGGCCGACTCGCACGTGATGGCGGATCTGTACGGCGCGCGCACGAGCGTCATGGATTGGGGTGGGTTCACCGCCGAGTACGAGGCGCTCAACGCCGCGCTGTCCGAGGATCCCGCGAACATTCCCACCCCGATCGCGACCGCGGCGTTCGCGTTCCCCGACTCCGACTCGTACGGCATGACGACGTACGTCGGCACGAACCGCGCGATGACCACGCTCGAGCGGCTCGTCGGCACGACGAAGTTCATGGCCGCGATGAAGAGCTACGCGAAGCAATGGGCGTTCAAGCACCCGACCGGCCGCGACCTGTTCGCGTCGCTCGAAAAAGATCTCGGCCAGAGCTTGGACTGGTACTTCTCGCCGGTGTTCGAACAAGTCGGCGGCTTGCGGCTCAAGGTCCGCTCGGCGCATTGCACGCCGGCGCACGGCGCGCGCGGCGTGACCGGCGACGGCAGCACGCGCAAGACCCTGACCGACGTCGACGAGCCCGACACCGGCGCATGGGCATGCGAGGTGATCGTGCAGAACACCGGCGTGATCCACGTGCCGATCGAGGTCGAGCTCGATTTCGCCGACGGCTCCGCGCAGCGCGTGGTCTGGGACGATCACGGCGGTGCGGCGTGGAAGCGCTTCGACGTCGAGCACAGTGCGAAGCTGACGGTCGTCAAGCTCGATCCCGATAACAAGATCGCGCTCGACGTGCCGATCCAACATCAATATCGACTCGACGGCGACGGCGGCGCATCGCTGCGCGCCGGCGCGCGAATCGCATCGTGGGCGCAAACCCTGATGCAGCTGGTGGGGCCGTGATGATCAAGTCGATGCGGCTCACGCTCGGCGACCTCGTCGGCTCCGGCACGCGCGCGATCAAGCGCTACACCGGCACGCTGCTCGCGGTGTTCGTCGTGCAGACGCTCGTCGTGCTCGGCACGATGATCGCGATGGCCACGGTGCTCGCGCAGGCATTCGGCCATCTGCCGATGTGGGACGACGCGGTCGACGGCGATCTGGTCTCGCTCGTGATCTGCGTGAAGTGGGCGAACGCGAACTTCTTGGCGTGCGCGAGCATCGCGTTCGGCGCGCTGATCTTGTGGTCGCTCGCGTCGTGGTTCTTGGCCGGCGGCATCTACGGCGTGCTCGCGCAGCGCCCCGAAGGCCGCGCCGAAACCGCGCGCACGTTCGGCGCGAGCGGCACGTCGACGTACTTGACCTACGCGCGGCTCGCGCTGTGCGGCATCCCGGGCTGGATCGCGACGATGCTGGTGTTCGCGCTGTGCATTGGCGGCGCCTCGACGAAGCTCGCGCATGCGCTGAGCATCGGCGACCTGGTCGGGCCGGTCGCGCTGCTCGTGATCCCGACCGCGCTCGTCGGTCACTTCTTCGCGACCATCATCGACTACGCGCGCGTCGAGCTGACGCTGCGCCACGACACCCACGAGCCCGGCGTGATCGCGACCTATCTCCGCACGGTCGTGTTCGTGGTCAAGCATCCACTCTCGCTGATCCACGCCGGTCTCGGCTGGATCGCGTTCTTCGTGATCACGTTCGGCTACGGCTATCTCGCCCACGATCGGCCGATGTACGGCGCGACCGGCGCGATCACGCTGTTCGTGATTCGCTCGGGCGTGTCGCTGGCGCGAATGGCGATCCGATTCGGCGTGCTCGCCGGCCAGGTCGACCTCGGCGGCTCGCGCGCCCTGCCCCCGCGTCGCATCGAAGTGAAGGCACCGCCCAAGACCGCCGCCTGATCGCGTATCGTTGCGGCGATGCGCTTGCTGTGCGTGGTTTGTGCGTTCGTGATCGCGTGTGGTCCGTCGAGTGGGCCGAATCATCCGTCGCCGTGGTCGGCGCCGTCGTTCTTCGCCGACATCCCGGTCGATACGCCGTATGTCATCGCGGCGATCGATCCGCTCGACGACTCGCTGCGCGCGCGGATGTATCGCGGCGTCGGCAAGAAGCTGCACAAGCTGCTCGACGCCGAAACCAAGCTCGTCAAAGCCGAAGACTCGCCGTGGAAACGCGCGGTCGCGGCCGTGATCGATTCGTTCCGCGGCACGAACCTCGACAAGTGGTACGACACGCTCGGCTTCGCGCCGAGCCCGCGGTTCGCGCTGTACGGCATCGGCATCTACCCGGTGTTTCGCGTCGAGCTCGTCGATGCCGGCAAGCTCCGCGCGATCGCGAACAAGGCGATCGCGGCCGCCGCCGGCGGTGGCATCGCGACCGCCAAG
>DASXEF010000620.1:0-1525 GCA_036490255.1 Kofleriaceae bacterium | reverse complement strand
CGAGCTGATGCATGAACGAATACGCCGCGGCGTCCACGTGCATGGCGAAGCATCGTTCGGGCAACCCGAGCCGATGGTGCAGCTCGCACGCGGGATTGCTGAGCCAGTATTCGGGAACGATCTGATGCGTGAGCAACAGATCGATCTGATCGGCGCGCACATCGGCGCGCTCGAGTGCGAGGCGTGCGGCGGCCTCCTCCATGTCGGTATGCGTCTGCTCGGGCGCGATCACATGACGCTCGACCGCGAGCTGAAACGGATCTGCAGCCTGCGCGGCGAGCGCCGCGAGAATTTGCGCCTCTGCAGCTGACGACGGTGGCGGCGGTGGCGGCGCCGCGCGTCGCTCGGCGACCCACTTGTCGACAACTGCAGGCGCCCACCAATCGTTGTGCCGGATTGTGTCGGGCAAGTAGAGGCCGACACCGCGGACTCCAGTTCTGCGCTCCATCGTCTATTCGCCAGTGTACGCTTCGAGCCAAGGAAGTGACATCAGTCGATCTCACCGACCCGAATCTCTACAGTCTCGGCTTTCCGCACGACGTTTTTCGCGAGCTTCGCGCAACGTCGCCCGTGTCGTGGCAGACGCCGAGCTCCGGCCCGGGCTATTGGGCCGTGACGCGCTACGCCGACGTGATCAGCGTCTTGAAGACGCCGAAGATCTTCTCGTCGTGGCTCGGCGGACCTCTACTCAACGACCCGCCACCGCAATTCCTCGACAAGCTGCGCGAGAGCATGCTGACTCGCGATCCGCCCGACCACACGATGCTCCGCCGCCTGGTGAACAAGGCATTCAGCCCGCGGCGCATCGAGCAACTCGACGACAAGATCGCGCGACACGCGCGCGTGCTCGTCGATCGTGTACGCGGTACGGCTGGTTGCGACTTCGCGACGCAGATCGCCGGTGAGATGCCGCTCTTCGTCATCTGCGAAATCCTCGGCGTACCGTACGGCGATCGGGCGACGCTGTATTCCTTCACGGAGCGCATGTTCGGCAGCGAGATCGAGGATCCGGTCGCCGCGTTTCGCGACGGTATGGCCGCCGCCGAGCAGCTGCGCGGTTACGGCGCCGAGCTCGCGCGCGCGAAAGCTCGAGCGCCTGCGGAGGACATCGTCAGCGACCTGCTCGCGGCCGAGCTCGACGGCAAGCGTCTCAGCGATGGCGAGTTCCAAGCATTCTTCATGCTGTTGTTCAACGCTGGCGCCGATACGACGCGATCGTTGCTCTGCTTCGGCTTGAACATTCTGCTCGATCGGCCCGAGCTGGCCGCCGAGCTGCGCGCCGATCGATCGCTGTTGCCGGTGGCGATCGAAGAGATGCTGCGATTCGAATCGCCCGTGATCCAGTTTCGGAGAACCGCGACGCAAGACACCGAGCTCGCCGGCGCGAAGATTCATCAAGGTGACAAGGTGCTCGTGTTTTTCCCTTCGGCGAATCGCGACGAGGCCGTCTTCACAGATCCCGATCGTTTCGATTCGAAGCGATCGCCGAACGATCACATCGCGTTTGGCTACGGCACGCACTTCT
>DASXEF010000541.1:0-13950 GCA_036490255.1 Kofleriaceae bacterium | reverse complement strand
CGAGCTGCCGACCGCGCTATCGGCGCAGCCGCTCGCGATCGAGCTTCCAGAGCATTGGCGTGCGTACGCCACCGCGGTCGATCCGGTGCTCGCGTCCGAGGGTTTGCACGACGCGCTCGCCCGTGCAAAGCGGCGCGACCTCGTGGTCGAGCTGATCGATTCGCTCGTCGTCGTGTATCCGGCGGCGCTCGACGTCAGCGGTGCCGATGCGTTCGCGGATCTGGTCGAGACCGCGCTCGGCATCGTCGATGGGTTGCGCGCGAGCCAGTTGTCGCCGCGCGGCGTCGAGCCGTAAGTCGATGGCCCATGAAAAATGGGCGATTCGGCGGTTTCATGTGGTCCATCGCGCAGCACACGTAGCGGCGCTCGCGACCGGCACAGCAAACAGATCGCGCGCGCTCGCGTTACCGTCCGCGCGTGTACGAGCTCTTCATCACGACCAAGAACTACACGACGTGGGCGTTGCGACCGTGGCTGCTCATGCGGGAGCGCGACATCGCATTTCGCGAGCGCCTCGTTCACTTCGGCACGGCCGATTTCCACACGTTCTCGCCGAGCGGCCGCGTGCCGGCGCTCCACGACGGCGACGTCGTCGTGTGGGAATCGCTCGCGATCGTCGAATATCTCGCCGAGCGTCACGCCGGCGTGTGGCCGAGCGATCCGCGCGCACGTGCATGGGCACGGTCGGCCGCGTCGGAGATGCACGCCGGCTTCGCGACGCTGCGCTCGCGGTGCACGAACAGCTGCGGCTTGCGGATCGAGCTGCGCGATGTTCCCGACGCGCTCGCCGCCGACATCGCGCGCATCGCCGCGATCTGGACCGAAGGGCTCACGCGCTTCGGCGGGCCGTTTCTCGCCGGTGCGGAGCTCACGGCGGTCGACGCGTTCTTCGCACCGGTCGCGTTTCGCGCGCAGACGTATTCGCTGCCATTCACCGGCGTCGCCGCCGACTACGTCGCGCGGTTGCTCGCCCGCCCGGCGATGCGCGAATGGTATGCGGCCGCACTCGCCGAGACCGAGCGTGAGCCCGGTCACGAAGCCGACGCTCGCGCGACGGGCCGGTGGATCGAAGATTTGCGCGCGCACTAGCGCTTGGTGCTGGCGCGGGGCACATAGCCACTGTTACCGTCGTCGACAATGGGCAATCGGTCGCGCGTCGTGTTGCTCGTACTCGCGACCGCCTGCAACCGCCACTCGGGGGCAACACCCGATGCGGCGTCGCTCAGTCAACCGACCGATGCGTTCACGCCGATCGACAGCAGCGATGCGGCCGCCGATGCCGCGCTCGGCAGCGCGACGATCACACCGGGCGCACCCGATCGGTTCTTGCTCACCGGCGAAGTCCTGGCGCCGAGCGGTCCGTTCGCGGGCCAAGTCCTCGTCGAGCAATCGATGATCACGTGCGTCGACGTATCGTGCGCGGCGATGCCCGGCGCGAGCGGCGCGACGCTGATCGACACACGCGGCATCATCGCGCCCGGCCTCATCGACACGCACAACCACATCCTGTTCGACATCTTCGACAATTCGGATTGGTTCCCGGCGCAGCTCTACCAAGATCACGATCAGTGGACGAGCGAGCCGAAGTACGAGGCGATGCTCGACGTCAAGCAGTGCCTCGTCGACGATTCGCAAGGCAAGCCGGATTGGTGCGCGACCACATCGTACGGCAGCGCCGCCGGCAGCCTGCGCTGCGAGATCGACAAGTACGGCGAGCTCAAAGGGCTCGTCGCCGGCACGACGAGCATCGTCGGCTTGCCCGGTACGAGCGCGGCGTGTTTCGGTTCGCTCGCGCGCTCGGTCGATGTCGCGCAAAACGAGCTCGCGAGCGACAACATCCAGACCAGCGCGCTCTATCCGCCGTCGGATCCGTCGAGCGTATGCGCGAACTTCGCGTCGGGAAAAACCAACGCATATCTGATCCACGTCGGCGAAGGTGACGACGCAAAGGCGAGCGCCGAGCTCGCCGCGATCGGCACGATGACGACGCCCGCGAATTGCTTGTATGCGCCGCAAACGGCGATCACGCACGGCGTCGCGTTCAGCCAGGCCGACTTCACGATGATGGCGTCGTCCGGCATGAAGCTCGTGTGGTCGCCGCAATCGAACGTCTCGCTCTACGGCACGACCGCCGACGTTCCGACCGCGCGCACGGCAGGGGTCACGATCGCGCTCGCGCCGGATTGGTCGATGGGCGGCAGCCAGAACATGCTCGACGAGCTGCACTTCGCGAAGTCGTGGAGCGATTCGCATTGGAACGGCACGCTCGCCGCGCAAGATCTCGTCACCATGGCGACCGCGAATGCCGCCAAGGTCCTTGCGCTCGATACGCAGATCGGCGCGATCGCGCCGGGTTATCTCGCCGACCTCGCGATCTACGCCGGCGATACGACCGCGCCGTACGACGCCGTGATCGCCGCGAAGCCGGCCAGCGTCGAGCTCGTGATGGTCGGCGGCGTCGCGCTTTACGGCGATGCCGCGCTCGTGCAAGCCGGTCCGGCACAGCCCGGCTGCGAGTCGATCGATATCTGCGGCGTGCCGAAGTTCTTGTGCGCCGCGACGACCGACACGACGAACAAGCTCGGTCAGACGTACGCGCAGATCCAAGCGGCGATCGTGCAAGGTCTCAGCGATGCCGACGCGGCGACGCCCGACGACGGCTACACGTTCTCGCCGATCACGCCGCTCGTGACGTGTAACTGAGCCGGTACCTCGAACGCGCCGACGAGCCCGTGGCGTCGCCAGCCGGTCGACAGCAACCACGTCTTGGGAAACCACACGATCAGCGGCGAATAGCTGGGCGGTGGACGAAAGCCGAACACGCTGCCGTCGAGCTCCTTCCAGCCGCCGAATAGCACGCCGCTCGAGAACGGATCGAGTCTCCACGTCCGCGCGCGATCCTCGCGGTGACGCCGCCAGTTGTTGAGCACATAGGCGACGCACGCACGCACCTGACGCGGCGTCTGCAGCACGGTCGTGTGATAGCGATCGCGAAACACAGCACCGCGACCGCCGACACCGCGATTGATCATCCGCGCGGCGGAGATCAAGAAGCTCTGCATGCCCTTCGCGAGCGCGGTCTTGCTCTTCGCCTCGACGATCAAGTGCAGGTGCGTGCGCTGGATGCTGAGATGGACGATGCGTGCATCTTCGTGCTTCGCGAGCGTGATCGTCGCGTCGCGAATCGCGAGGTACAGATCGCGCCGGCGTAGGCTGCCGACACGCGGCAGGACGCGCGTGACGACGTGAATCGGATGGGCCGCCGAGAATGCTCGGCGCTTCTTGTGTGGCTCGCTCGGCCGATGCGAGCAGGGACGCCCGGCGCCTTTGCGCACGCCGCCACGGCGTTGGCCGTTCTTGTCGCGGCGAAGATCGAGCGTGGTCTGCCTGCCCATAGCTGAACGGTAGTGCAGTCATGGTCGACATGCAAGCACATTTGCTTAATATCGGCGAAATCAAATATCGAAGATGCGGGCACCATTCTGTCGCTGTCTGAGATCGTCGATATCGCTGCCATCTGGCCGTCAGCGACCTCGCGGCGTACGCTGAGCCGAAGGGTGCGGAGCCCGGGTCGTCGTTTGAAATCGCCGATATCGCCGCGAGCCAGGTGTCGAGCGACGGTCTGCAGAACGCGCGGCGGCGCGCTCACAGTGTGGACGGCCGCGTTCGTCGTCGTCGTGATGCCGACGCGAACCGTTTAGGTGCGTCCGTCCACAATGTGACCGCGCGTACCCACGCGCCGACGCTTTCCGAAGATCAAAATTTCATTTTGTTTGATCGGAGGGCTGTGGATCGACGTGACGTTCGCCGAAGCCGATGTTTGAAATCGCCGATATCGCGTCGCCTCGTAGATCGTCGAGCCGACGCGCTGCAGTTACGCCGCAGACCTTCGCTGACGCAGCTGTTGAAATCGCCGATATCGCCACGAGCGAGGCGTCGAGCGACGGTCTGCAGAACGCGTGGCGGCGCTCCACGAAGATCAATTCCATTTGTTGATCGGAGGGCCGTGGATCGGACACGTACGCTGAAGCAAATGTTTAATCGCTGATGTCGCGGGTCGAGGCCAGCGCGCGCACCTAGCTGCGTCGATCGGCTTGCAAGATGCGGTGGCGCGCGAGCCAACCGGTCGCGCGCGCCGGATAGATCAGGCGATCGCTGTCGCGGCGGATGCCGGAGTCTTCTAACGGCCGGCCGTGGATCGCGTAGTCGTGGATCTCGCGGCAGTCGCCGTTCGCCGGCGCACCGGTATCGGCGCAGACGCGAACGTCGTCGATGCCGGGCGGTCGAGCGGGCAGGGTGAGCGCGCGGCCGAGCTCCGCCGAGACTGCGAGCATGCCGGCGCGCACGAGCGGCGCGGCCGCGTCCATGCCGACGAGGCCGTGGGTCGGCGTGCCGTCGAACGTGCCGGCCCACGCGCCGACGATCACTTCGCGCGTTGCGCCGATCGCCCACGTATCGGCGAAGCCGCGCGCCGTGCCGGTCTTCGCGACGATCGGAAACGGCACGTCGAACGGCAGCTCCATGCCGAAGCCGGCGCGACGTGCTTCGGGATCGGACAGCATGCTCATCACGAGCCAGCTGGTCTGCTCGGTGAACACGCGGCGCTCGGGCGCACGCGCCGGCGACCACCGCGAACCGTCGGCGGCGACGACTTCGGCGATGCCGCGCGGCGTGCCGACGACCCCACCCTTCACGAGGAAGCCATAGCCGGCGGCGAGATCGATCAGGCGAACTTTCGCGGCGCCGAGCGCGAGCCGTAGGCCGTAGTCGTTCGGCGTGCCGGGCAACTCGGCGACACCGGCGGTGCGCAGGCTCGTCATCACGCGCGCGATGCCGGCGCGCTCGAGCACGTCGATCGCGGCGAAGTTGAACGAGCTCGCGAGCGCTTCGCGATAGCGCACCGGACCGTGCTCGGGCACTTCGGAGTCGGGCTCGAAGTAATTCGCGCTCGTATCGCGGACGTCCCACGCGATCGACGACGGCGACCCGCCTTGCTCGATCGCGGTCGCGTAGACGAATGGCTTGAGCGCCGAGCCGGGATTGCGACGGCGCGTGACGATGTTGAGCTCGGAGTCGGTCGCCGCGCCGACCATCGCGCGGACCTCGCTCGTCTGCGCGTCGATCACGATCATGCCGGCCTGTGTGAGGTTCGAGTCGCGTTTCGCGGCGACCTCGTCGGCGACGCGGCGCTCGAGCACGTGCTGGAGTCGCAGATCGATCGTCGTGCGGACCTCGCCGCCGCGCGCGCGGACGTCGGCGGGAACTTGGTCGACGAGCCAGCGCACGAGCTGCGGTGCGGCGGTCGCGGCGACGTGCTTCTCGGGCGCGATCACCTGCGCGCGCGCTTCTGCTGCACGAGCCGGATCGATCAAGCCGCGCGCGACGAGCAGATCGAGCACGCGATCGCGGCGCGACAGCGTCTCGCCGAAATGCACGAGCGGGTCGTACGCGGTCGGCGCGCGCGGGATCACCGCGAGCAACGTCGCTTCGCCGGCCGACAACGCGTTGGCCGACTTGCCGAAGTACAGCCGCGCGGCGGCGTCGATGCCGTACGCGCCGTTGCCGAAATACGCGCGATTGAGCCATTGCTCGAGGATCTCGCGCTTGCCCATCGCGCGCTCGAGCCGAAGTGCGAGCACGGTTTCGCGCAGCTTGTTCGGGACCGTACGGTGGGTTTCGGTATCGAGCAGCATGCGCGCGAGCTGCATCGTCAGCGTCGAGCCACCGAAGCGACCGCCGCGTGCATCGAGCCACGTCGCGCGCGCGAGGCCGAACAGATCGACGCCGCGGTGATCCCAGAAGCCTTCGTCTTCGGATTGGATCACCGCCGACACCGCGAGCGCCGGCACGTCGGCGAGCTCGATCCACGATCCGCCGAGCGTCGCGATCTCGTCGCCGTGCACGTCGACGAGCCGCAGCGAGTGCGTTGCGGCGGTTTGTAGCTGCGGTGCCGGCGCGAGATAGACGAGCGCGAGCGCGAGCTGGATCGCGGCGTGGATCGGCAAGATGATCCAGATCGCGACGCGTTTCATCGGGCCACCGCGATCACGACGCGCGGCCCGCGACCGCGCACGTCGGGTGCGTACATCGCCTCGGCCGTCGTCGGCATCGCGGCGAACGTGCCGGCGATCGTCGCGCGCGCGTCGTACTCGAGCGTGTAGCGCCCGGCGGGCAACATGTCGGCGAACCAACGCGCGCTCGCATCGCGCGCCTCGTGGTAGTCCCACGACACGGGCTCCCACCAGTGATGCTCGCTCGGCTGCTTGGTCGCTTCGTCGACCTGCGACGTCGCGAGCTTCGGATCGATGATCTCGAACCCGGCGGGCAGCGGATCGTCGATCGCGACCCAGCGATGGTTCGCGTCGGCGGTCACCGTGAGCACGACGCGTACGAGCTGACCGGCCTTGAACGAGGTCGACGCGTGGCCGGTCTCATCCTGGTATTCGCGCGTGATCGCGAAGCCGTGCGACGCGGCGGCGCCGGGATCGATGCGCGCCTCGCTGATGCGGACGCTGATGTGCGCGCCGTGATCGGTGGTGACCGACAGCGGCTTGCCGTTGGCCTGCGCGACCGGCACGTCGACGACGGAGATCTCGCCGCCGACAAGCCGCTTCTTCGAGACCTGCTTGCCGGCGATCGCGATCGTCGCGGTCGTGTCACCCGTCGCGTTCGTGCGCGCGTACTGCGCGAGCGCGACGAGCGCCCACAAGTTCTCCTGCGTCGAGCTCCAGTGGCCGCCGCGATCGCGTGCGGCGAGCAGGCCGGCCGCGAGCGGCTCGACGAGCGGCGACTTCGGATCGACGTCGAGCAGCGCAGCGAGCACCATCGCGCTCGCGCGCACGTCGGTATCCATGTAGAAGTCGCGCTCGTCGCTCTGGCTCTCGTGGACGAGCGCGCTGCCGGCTTTGACCTCGACGTTCGCTTCGATCAGCTTCTGCAGCTCGCCGAGCTGCGCGGCGTCGGCCTTCGCGCGCACCATCGCGCGGAGCAGGAACGCTTGGCCCCACTTCGGCAAGCCGTTGCGCACGGCGAAGATGCGCGCGTTGAGCGACGCGTCGGGTTTACCGCGCAACGCCATCACGTACGCGGCCATCGCGAGCGTCGCGCCGTCGTCGTTCGGCGACAGCTTGCCGGTCTGATTCGACCAGTCTTGCAGCGCCTTGATCCCGCGATCGAACACGTCGCTCGGCACGTTCTCGCCGGCCTGTTGCGCGACGGTGAGGCCCCATAGCGCGTATGCGGCGAGCTGCGGATACGTCGGCGATTCGGGCCACAGCGAGAACAGGCCGTCGCCTTGCTGGTGGCGAATGACTTTGGCGATCCCGGCGTGAATGTATTCTTCGGCGCGCGAGCCGCGCAGCGACGGATCGTCGAGCGTCTTCGCGAGCTGCTTCGCGGCGACCAGTGGCACGAACTTCGACAGCGTCTGCTCGAGGCAGCCGTACGGATACTCGACGAGCGAATGCAAGCTCGGCGCGAGCTCGCCGACGCCGCTGCGATCGACGGTGATCACGACGTTGCTCTCGTTCGGCAGCACGTCCGCGCCTTCCACGATCGGTGCGGTCCACGCGCTGCCGGCTTCGAGCTGGAGCGACGCGAGCGTCGTGGTCTCGACGACGCGCGGCTTCGTGACGGGGATCGTCACGGCGACATCGTCTTTGTTGTCGTTCATCGCGACCGCGAACTCGAGCTTCGCGGCGGCGACCTCGGCGGCGGTCGCGACGAAGCGCACGCGTGCGCTGCCGTTCGCTGCGATCGCGACCTGGCGCACGTGAGCGTCGAGCGAGACGCCGAGCGCGGTTGCCGTGACCGTCGCGACGCCGGCGGTCGCCGTGTGATTTTCGATCATCACGCCGACGGTCGCGGTGTCGCCGCTATCGAGGAAGCGCGGCAGCGCCGGGATCGCCATCAGCGGCTTGTCGACGGTCAAGCGCTGCTCGCCCGCGCCGAAGCGATCGGTCGCATCGGCGGCGACCGCCATCAGCCGAAACGCGGTGAGGTTGTCGGGCGCGTTGAAGTGAAACGCGATCTCGCCGTGCTCGTCCGTGACGAGCTCGGGAGCCCAGAACGCGGACGCGACGAACTTGCTGCGGACGCGTTGGCCGTCGCCGTGCGATTTGCGATCGCCGCCTTGATCGGGATCGCCGGCGTTCGGATCGGCCAGGCGCGCGACGCGGTTCCAGTTCGTGGCCGCGTCGACGCCGAGGCCGTACGGCGCGTAGAACGTCTTCATCGGGTTCGGTGTCTCGTACGCGATCAGCTGCAGCACGCCTTCGTCGGCGGCCGACAGCGACACTTCGGCGCTCACCGGCTGACCGTCGTGCGTGACGACGATCTTGCCGCTGACCGGATCGCCGGGCCGCACGTGATCGGCATCGAGCTTCACCGCGACATCGAGCTGCTTGTGCGACGACGCGACCTTGAGCTCGACCATGCCCATCTTGAACAACGGCCGCGTGCGGTCGCCGTCGCCGTGCCGGCCGCTGACCATCGCGATCGACGCGTAGACGTTCGGCGCCCACGCGTCGACGATCGGCAGCTCGATGCCCTGGCTCGGGCTCGCGAGCTGGATGACGCGCGCGTCGATGATGCCGTCGCGCTCGATCGTGACGAGCGCGGTCGGCGATTCCAAGTTCGCCTGCGCGACGAGCCGCGCGGTCTCGCCGACCTCGTACGACGGCTTGCTCGCGATGACGGTCATGCGATCGCCTTCGTCGCCGCTCCAGAATGCTTCGCCTTTGCCGATCACCCAGATCTCGCTCGCGGCGACGACCGCATGACCCGCGGCGTCTTTGGTCTCGAGCTTGACGGTGTACTCGCCCGGCTCGGTCGGATCGATGCGCTCGGTGTGCGAGCCGCCGTCGGCGATGTCGACGTCGCGGTCGAGCATCACGTGCTGTTTGGTCTCGCACTGGCGATAGCTGCGATACGCGGCGTCGGACCACGTGCAGCTCGACTCGTCGCGCGTGAACGACAGGTGCGCTTTCGTCGCGGTGCGCGAGCCGTCGGGCTTGAGCGCGACGAGGTTGACGCCGAACGGCATGCCGACGGCTTGCACGAATTCGTTCGCGTGCATGCCGAGATAAAATTGCGTCTGGTGCGCCGTCACGACCACGGATTTGCCCAGCGTCTGATCGGTCGAGTCGGTGACGTTCGCGCCGAGGATGTAGTCGATCGGGCCCTCGATCGCGTGATCCGGATCGCGCGTCGCGATCGCGAGATGACCGTGCTCGTTCGTCTGATCCTCGCCGTCGCCGACGAGCTCGCCGTAGTCATCCGGCCGATCCCACCACCAGAACTCGTCGGGGTTCGCCGAGAACGTGTACTCCTCGAAGCCCTTGAACGCGATGTGATGCTTGCGGCGCCGCAGGTTCCACTCGACCTTCGCGTTCGCGACCGGCGCGCCGAACAAGTAGTCGACATCGAGGTCGAAGTTGAGCCGCTCGCCCGGTCGCGGCGCGGCCTTCGTCGACGCGAGCTTGATCTCGAACGCCGCCGGGCGGAATTCTTCGACCGTGAACTGCTCGCGAAACGTCTGATCGCCGATCGTCGCGGTGACGAAGTAGTCGCCGAGCACGGCCTCGCTCGACAGCGCCAGATCGAACGCGAAGCCGCCGAACTGCGACAGCTTCGCCTTTGCGGTCTTCACGGTCTGACCGCGGCTATCGGTCACTTCGACGCTCACGGACTTCGCGCTCGGCAGCGACGGGCCGCGCAGGCCGATCTCGCGCACGAGGCCCTTGAAGTGAACGGCTTCGCCCGGGCGATACAAGCCGCGATCGCTCTGGATGAAGCCGCGCATACGCACGGCGCCGCCGCCGCGTTCGGCCTGCAAGCCGAAGTTCCAGACCTGGATGCCGTTCGACCAGTTGCCGTCGACGACCGCGAGGTCGCCGGCTTTCTCGACCGTCGCGATCAGGCGCTGCGTGCGATACGCGTCCCAGTCGTATTCGTCGTCGGCTTCGGCGTGCTTCGCCGGCTGATCTTTGAGCGTCGCGGTACCCGGCAACTTGACGAGCCCGTTCGCGTCCGACGTGCCGGCGAACACTTGCTTGCCGGCCGGCGTGAACACGGTGACCGCCGCGTCGGCGACGGGCTTGCCGGTCGCGAGCGACGTCACCCAGATGATTCCCGACGACGTGCCGGCTTCGATCATCACGCCGAGATCGGTCACGTTCGCGAGCACGCGGTTCTTGCGCACCCAGTTCCAGCCGCTGGTCGAATCGGGCTTCACTTCGTCGGAGCTGATCTCCGCGAGATAGACGCCGCGCTCGCCCGTCGCGCCGCCGCACGTCGCGCCGAAATCGAGCTCGCTGAGCAACCACTTGTTGCGCGCGTTCGTGTGATGCGTCTGCGACTTCGGTTTGATCTTGAGCTTCGCCCAATCGATCGGCTTCGAATCATCGTTGCCGCCCCACGGGTCGTAGTTCATGTCGGTCGTCAGCGCTTGCACGAGCCGCTGCTTCGGCACTTGCGCGCACTGCACCGCGTACGTGCCGACGTTGCGCGACCACAGCGGATAGCCCTTCGCACTCGCCTCGAGCGCGTAGATCCCGCGCTGCATCGACAGTCGCGGCGACGCGTCGCCGGTATGGAACTTCAGCTCGAACGGCGCCTGCAGCTGCTGGCCGAACTTGTCGGCGAGGTGCTTGATGCGAATCGCGTAGTCGGTCGTGACCTCGAGATCGGTCGTGACCTTGTATTGCGTGCCGTCGGTCGACAGCGTGCCGCCGTCGAGCCCGGCGATCTTCGGCGAGCTCGATAGCGCCTTGCGAACCGCGTCGAGGTCGACCGGCGTCGCGAAGTTGATCGTGATGTCGGCCTGATCGACCGAGACGTCGGTGCCCTGCGGCGCGCTGCTGAGGATCGAGAACAACGGTCGCGCGTGCACCGCGAGCGCGTACGGCTTGTCGAGCGGCGCGTTGCCGCCGGCGGCGGTGAGGCCGGCGCACTCGAGCACGTAGGCGCCACCCGGCGCGAGCTTGCTGAGTGGGCGCAGCGCGATGTTCGTCGAGTCGTTGGAGTCGGTTGGCACGAGCGTGATCGCGGTGCTGTCGGCGGTGAGCTTGCAGTGCGCCGCGGCGTCTTTCGGATGCACCGGCAGGTTGAACGAGACCGGCACGTCGCCGTCGGTCGGCAACGCGTTCGCATCGATGCCCCACACGCCTTCGACCTCGAGCGGGCGATGCACGAAGCTGAACGAGAACGCATCGGCGCGTGTCGCGAGCTGACCGGCGAGCGCGACCTGGTACCGCGTCGCGGGTGCGAGCTGCCCGGTCGGCTCGACGACGAGCGTCTGACGATCCTGCCAGTAGCCTTTCCACGGAAACGCCGGCGTGACCGCGATGGCGTCGGGCAACACCGGCGTGCCGACGAGCTCCGCGCGCACGACCGGCTGGTCGAACCGCAATTCGATCGGCTCGGCTTTGTCGATCGGCCGCTGCGGCCCGTACGACATCACGTGCAGCTCGTGCTGCGAGTGATGACTTCCACACGCGACCAACATCAGGCAGACGGCAGCAACGCGACGACGCATACGCGTGACCTCTGCAGCCGCGATGCCGCATGTGACGTTGCGCAGTTACGCGGCGTTGGGCCGAGCCGAACACGCTCGCGCGTGTCTCGCCGGCCGCGAATATTCAGGATCCGCCGCGCGTTAGATCGATCCCGCGCGTCGTCCGTGTAAGTGTTTCAGCGATGCGGCTCGCGTTCTTGATGCTCGCGATCGCGACGCGTGTCGCGTCGGCGGGATCGTCGCGCGCGCCGACGAGCGCCGGCATGTACGTCGCGAAGACGACGGCCGCGTTGCCGCTCGTCGACAGCAAGGTCGACGTCGAAGTCCGCGGCCCGATCGCCGAGGTCACGATCGCGCAGACGTTTCGCAACGACGACGCCGCGCCGACCGAAGCGACGTACATCTTCCCGCTGCCGTCGGATGCGGCGGTGACTGCGATGGCGATCGACGTCGGCTCGCGCACGATCCACGCGGCGATCGAGCGGCGCGCACAAGCACAAGCGCGCTACGAAGATGCGATCGCGAAGGGCGTCGACGCGGGGGTCCTCGAAGAGGAGCGACCCGACATCTTCACGCAGAGCGTCGCGGCGATCCCGTCGCATGCGAGCGTGACCGTGCATCTGCGGTTCGATACCGCGGCGCGATTCTCCAACGGCGTGTGGCAGCTCGTGCTGCCGCTCGTGGTCGCGCCGCGCTACGTGCCCGGCAACGCGAGCGGCAAGCCGACGGTCGGTGCCGGGCACTCGCCGGATACCGATCGCGCACCCGACGCATCGCGCGTCACGCCGGCGGCGACACCCGGCGGCGGTGGTGCGACCGAGATCTCGATCGCGTTCGCGAGCGGCGTCGGCGACGTCGCGAGCCCGACGCACGAGCTCGTGAAGCGCGGCGATCGCTACGTCATCGCATCCGCGACGAGCGATCGCGACGCGGTCGTACGCTGGCGCGCGACGCAGCCCGCGCAAGGCTGGGTCGAATCCGACGGCTTTGCCGCGGTCGTGGTCGAAGGCGCGCCGCTGCCGGCCAGTCACGCGCCGATCCGCGCGACGCTCGTGATCGATCGCGCCGCGACCACGCTCGGCGATGGCGAGCTCGCGCGCCACGCGTTCGAGACCGCGTTCGTCGGCGCGCTGACGAACGCCGACCGCGTCGCGATGCAGCACGGTCACATGCTCGCGCCGGATGCGCTGCGCGCGCAGCTCGCGACCGCGCCGGCGCACGCGAAGTTCGATCTGACGCGCGTGTTGAAGAAGCTCGAGCCGGACGGCGCGCCGATCGTGCTCGTCACCGACGGGCTGGTCGCCGACGACGCCGCGGCGATCGCGGCCGCGCGCGCACTCGGCGTGCCGATCCACGTGATCGGCTTCGGCCCCGCGCCAAATCGCAGCTTGCTCGACGCGCTCGCCGCGACGACCGGCGGCACCGTGCGCATCGCTGTGGTCGGCGATGATTTTCCAGCGCTCGCAGCCGGCGTGCTCGCGGACATCGCATCGCCGCCGGCGCCATTCGCGGTCACGTGGGGCACGCTCGCGGCGAGTGCGATCGTGCCGGCACTGCAGCCGCGGCTCGGCGCCGGGCAAGCCGCGGTCGTGTTCGCACGTGTCGCGAGCCCGAAGGCGGCGAACGCACGCGCGAACGGCGCGGTGATCGCGCTTGCCGCGCTCGTGTCGCCGAGCGCGCCCGCCGGCGCGACAACACAACACGGACCGATCGCGCGCATGTGGGCGCGCCGCGAGCTCGACGAGCTCGTCGCGCAGGGCGATCCGAAAGCGATCGCCGATCACGCACTCGCGTTCGGCCTGGTCTCGCCCGAGACTTCGATGGTCGCGATCGGCACCGAGGTCACGACCGCCGGCGGCGTGCGTCACACGCGCAGCGTGCCGGTGTCGTTGCCGGCCGGGATGCGCTGGCAAGACGTCCAGAGCGAGACGACGGTGGATACCAAGGTCACGACCACGACCACGGCGGCACCTCCGCCGCCGCCGCCCGCGCCGCAACCGACGCCCGCGAAGACCGAGGCGCCGCAGGAAAACAAGAACGCCGCGAAGAAGCAGCCGGTCGAACCCGCCGACGACGACAACGACGACGACGCCGAGGCCGACAAGGCGAAGCGCAAGCATCATCGCCGCGACGCGTCGGAAGACGCCGCCGATGAATCCGCCGCCACCGACGACGCCGCGCGGCCGCACGTGACCGCCGAGGTTGCCGGCGCGAGCTTCTCGGGAGCCGAAGCCGAAGAGCTCGCGGTCAGCGGCGTGATCTCCGAGCGCCGGCGCGTGCGCTTCGCCGCGGCGCTCGTCGGCGGCGTCTCGGTCACCCGCGGCGCCACCGACGGCATGGGTGCGCTCGCGCTGCGCGCCGACTACGGACGTACGACGCGGGTCGGCGGCGAGGCGTCGCTGTGGTTGGTCGATGGCGTCCACGCACAAGGCCTC
>DASXEF010000528.1:0-15720 GCA_036490255.1 Kofleriaceae bacterium | reverse complement strand
CGAGCGTGACCGGCAGCTCGGGAATGTCGCGGTCGTAGAGCCGATAGCAGCTCACGTTCGAGCGCTTCGCCCATTTCGCGAGGTGGCGCGCGTTCTTGCGCAGGCGATTCGCGAACATCTCGGCGAGCGGCTCGGCCACGGGTTCGCTACTATACGCGTGCGTGCGGGCCGTCATCATCGTGGCGCTGACACTTGCGGGTTGCGCCGGCGCGCGCGTCGTCGAGGCGACGCCGGTCGGCGGCACGCTCGAGCTCCACGGCGAGCGCGATCAGGCGGTAAAACGCGCGACCGCGAAGATGCTCGAGCACTGCGGCTCCGCCGACGCGACGATCACGAGCGTCAACGGCGACTTCGTGCACTACCGCTGCAACGCGACGTAGCCGAGCGACGCCGTCGAGTCATGGACCACGTGAATCTGCGATTTCTCGCGAGTTACCTGGTCCATCGGCGCGAGAGCGCTACGGACAGATCTGCACGGCGAGATCGCCGCTCAGCGACCCGCCTTTGAACTCGAGCGCGAACGATCCGGTGACGCACGAGCTCGTCGCGTCGTCGATCGTCACCGTGCCGCTGGTCGCGATCGCGAGGTTCGCGTTGCCGTCTTGCTGGGCGACGCCGGTCGCCGACGAGCCGATCGTGTACGTGCCGGCCGCCGGCGCGCTCGGCAGCACGATCGCGAGGTTGAAGCCGGTGGTCGACAGCGTGCCGCATGCGCCGTCGGGGCTCGGTTGCTCGTCGAGCACCAGCACGGGATCGCCGTCGCCGGGATCGAACGTCTCGAACGCGCGAACAATTCCACCGAACGTGTGAGTGACGTCGCCTTGTGGAGAGGTCACGGTCCCGTCGACGGAACCGCCGCCCATCTCGCCGCATGTTTGCTTCGAGCTCGACGTGCAGCTGGCCAACGCAAGCAGGACGATCCATCGCATCCGACCACGCTAACGGCGACGCGGCTGGCAAGGTCCTGCCTCACGGAACCATCACGCTACCCGGCGAAAAAACGTATGATGCGGCCATGCGATATCTAGCGATGGTTTGCCTACTGGCGGGCGGGTGTACGAGCGATGTCCCCGGATCTGCCGGTGGCGGTGGCTCCGCGACACTCGATTGCACGACGTACTGCAGTCGCACGATGACGAACTGCACGGGCTCCAACGCGCAGTACGGCGCGATGGATACGTGCATGGCGTCGTGCGCCAACTTCCCGACCGGCACGCTCGCCGACCAGTCGGGCGACACGCTGGGCTGCCGCATCTACCACGCTGGAAACGCCGCGACCGACCCGAACACGCACTGCATTCACGCCGGTCCGAGCGGCGGCGGCGCGTGCGGAATGCCGTGCGACGGCTTCTGCTCGCTCGTCGTCGCCGAGTGCTCGACGCAATATCCGAGCGCCGCCGACTGCGCGACCGCGTGCGCGGGCTACGCGGCCACGCCGCCGTACTCTGCCGCGGTCACGAGCGGCAACAACCTCTCGTGCCGCATCTATCACGCGACCGCCGCCTCGACCGATCCGACGACGCACTGCCCGCACACCGGCTCCGACGGTGGCGGCGTGTGCGTCGACTGATCAAGATCAGGCGAGGAGCTTCGTATCCTCGGACGCGGCATCGCCGATCAGATCGATCGGCGACTGCGCGAGCCGGCGTGCCGCGGCCGCCGCGCGCGGACCATGATCGTGATCGAGGCACCACTGGGCGTGTTGCGTGAGTAGTGCGAGCTCGAGCGCGCAGCCCAGCGTGAGGGCGAAGCGGCGCGCGCCGGCTTCGAGCCGATCGGGCGCCGCCATCGCTTCGACGACCCACGCGCTCGCGTGAGCGACAGCCGCGCGCGCGATCGCCGCCGGCTTCGCGAGCCCGGCGTCGCCGACCTTCGTGCACGCCTCGACCTCGGCGCCGATCGCTTCGAGCGCGCCGCCTTTCGCGAGCGCGCGCAGCGTATCGAGCGAGAGCACGTTCGTGGTGCCTTCCCAGATCGGCAGTACCTGCGCGTCGGCGAGGATGCGCGGCAAGCCGGTATCCTCGATGTAGCCGGCACCGCCGCACGCTTCGATCGCCTCCGACGTCACCGCGACCGCTTGCTTGCCGGTCGTCAGCTTCGCGATCGGGATCAGCGCGCGCGACAGCCGTTCTTCGTGATCGCCTTTCGCGCCGATCAGCGCGGCGCTGCGGAATGCGAGACAGAACGCGCCCGCGTACTCGGCCTCGAGCCCGGCGAGCGTGTCGGCGTGCAGCGGCTTGTCGACGAGCAACGCGCCGAACGCCGTGCGCCGGCGCGCGTAGTCTTTCGCGAGCGCGAGGCCGCGCCGCATCGCCGACGCCGCGCTGATCGCGTTCCACGTGCGCGTGATCGCGAGCATCGGTGTGATCTGGCGAACGCCGTCACTCGTGGCGCCGACGAGCGTCGCCGGCGCGCCGTCGAGCGTGAGCTCCGCGGTCGGCACCTTGCGCGTGCCGAGCTTGTCTTTCAATCGATTGACGAAGATGTTGCGCAAGCGGCCGTTCGCGTCGCGCAGCTCCACCAAAAACAGCGCGAGGCCGCGACTGCCGTCGGCGTTGCCTTCCGGTCGCGCGAGCGCTAACGCCATCTCCGACGTCGTCGCCGACGTGAACCACTTCGTGCCGTACAAGCGCCATTGCTCGCCGTCGAGCTTCGCGATCGTTTCGGTGCGCGAGACATCGCTGCCGCCGGTGCGCTCGGTCATCCACTGCCCGCTCGTCCACATCTTGGCCGGATCGCGCGAGGTCAGCAGCGGCACGTAGCGGTCACGCAGCGCAGTATTGTCGCTGGCGAGCAGCGTGCTCGTCGCGCCGTCGGTCATCGCGAGCGGGCACGAGTAGACGTCGAGCGACGGTCCGAGCACGTGGATGATCGCGAACTGATGGGTGCGCGCGTGCGCGCCGTAGCGCGACTCGTAGCCGGCCGCGACCATGCCGTGCTTGGCGGCGAGCACCTGAGCCTCGCGCCACAGCGGCGAGACGTCGATCCGATCGATGCGATTGCCCCACGCATCCCATTGCGTGAGCACCGGCTCGTTGTCGAGATCGGCGAGTTGCTTGACGTAGTACTCGGCCGCGAGCTGGCCGATCTCGCGCAGCTCGGCGGCGGCATCCGGCACGAATCGGGCGATCCACGACGGCAACATCGGATCGTCGTCGAACTGATTGCCGAGCCGAGGTGGATCTTGGAAGAACGCCATGGTGAAACCTACCTCGTGAACCTGTTACTCGTCGAGGCGACAGAGCTGGCCGGCACCACGTGCACGCTCGGCGCGGACGATCGCCGCGTCGCGCACATCCGCGGCGTCCTCGGCGCGCGCGTCGGCTCGACGATCCGCGCGGGCGTGCTCGGCGGCCGCGTCGGCACGGCCGAGGTCGTCGCCGACGACGGCGCCGACGACGGCGCGATGACGCTGCGGCTCGAGCTCACCGACGAGCCACCGCGGCAGCTCGAGGTCGACCTCGTGCTCGCGATCCCGCGGCCCAAAGTGCTCGCCCGCGTGATCGAGACGTGCGCGGCATTCGGCGTGCGCCGGATCGATCTGACCAACGCGTGGCGCGTCGACAAGAGTTACTTGAAGTCGCCGAAGCTCGCCGCCGACGCACTGGCGCATGCCGCGCGGCTCGGCGCCGAACAAGGCGCGACGACGCACGTGCCGCAGATCCGCGTATTCGAGCGGCTGATGGCGCGGCTCGATGCCGAGCCGTTCGCGCCGGCGACGAAGCTCGTCGCGCATCCGCGCACGCCGCCGATCGAGCTCGCCGCGACGCCGCCGCTGCCGTGCGTGCTCGCGATCGGGCCCGAAGGCGGCTGGATCGAGCGCGAGCTCGCGACGTTCGTCGATCGCGGCTTCGCGGCGTGCTCGATCGGGACGCCGATCTTACGTGTCGAGGCAGCGGTCAGCGCGGCGCTCGCTCAGCTAAGCTTGCTCGCACGATGCGCCGACTGATCTACGGCATCAACACGTCGCTCGACCTCTACGTCGAAGACGCCGACGGAAAATTCGACTGGGGGCGCGCCGACGAGACGATGCTTCGCCACTGGAACGCGCGCACCGCGTACGCGACGACCGAGCTGTACGGCCGGCGCATGTGGGAGACGATGTCGAGCTACTGGCCCGCGGCGCTGAACGACGCCTCGCTGCCACCGGTGATGCGCGAGTTCGCGCGGCTGTGGAACGCGGGCGAGCACATCGTGTTCTCGCGCACGCTGACCTCGGTCGGCCACGGCGCGCGACTCGTCACCGGCGACGCGATCGCCGAAGTGAAGCGGCTCAAGGCCGGCGACGGCCCGGACATCGACGTCAGCGGACCCGGCCTGGCGAACGCGTTACTCGAAGCCGGCCTCGTCGACGAGGTCCACGCGTGCATCAATCCGATCGTGCTCGGCGGCGGCAAACGCATGATCAGCGCGCGCATCGAGCTCGAGCTGATCGGCACGCAGACGTTCGACGACGGCGTCGTCCAGCTGCGCTACAGGACCAAGCACACGTCGCCGAGCTCGTGACCGGACAGGCCGTGCGCGGCCGCGAGCTCCATCGCGCGCTCGAGCCGATCGACCGGCGCGAATGCCGACAGCAGCTCGAAGTGACTCTCGCCGGGCACGTGCAAGCCGCTGAGGATGCCGTCGACGACGCGTGGCCGATAGCGACCGTCGAGCCGCAGCGTCGCGACGCCGGCGCCGGCTTCGTGCGCCGATTCGAGCGCGCGCACGACCGTCGTGCCGATCGCGATCACGCGGCGAGCCCGCGCGACCGCATCGAGCGTGCGCTGCGGAATCTCGTAGCGCTCGGGCCACGGCAACGCGCGATCGATCGCGGCATCGCCCGTCGACGACAGGCCGGCGGCGTGCGTCAGCGTCGCGATCTCGACGCCGGCGCGGCGCAACCCGAGCAGCACGTTCCACGTCAACGGCCGGCCCGCCGACGGCATCTCGGCGGCGAACGGCCGCGCCGCGTACGACGTCTGCACGGCGTAGAGCGGCAGCGCGTCCGGGCGATGCGCGTACTGGATCGGCGCACCGCTCGCATAAATCGCGGCCCACAGCGCGTCGGGCGCGGCGTGCACGCCGAGCTCGACGCGGCGACCGGCGGCGGCAATCACGGTCGCGGCAAGCTCGCCGAGCGCGACGCGATCGCCGGCACGCACGCTCGGCGGCGCGCCGCGATCTTCGGTGCGCGTGTGAAAGTCGCCGTCGTCGAGCAGCACGCCGAACACGCGCGTGCCGTCGATCGGGCCGGAGAGCCGCAGCTCGAAGCGCTCGCCGCGCGACGTTGCGCCTCTCAGCGATGCCGGCAAGGTCGCGGCGTCGTTGACGACGACGAGATCGCCGGGCGCGAGCAACTCGGGCAACCGCTGCGCTGCCGTGATGTACGGCTCGGCGCCGACGACGACGAGCCGCACGCCGTGGCGCGGCACGTCGTCGCTGCGCAATTGCAACGGCGCCAACGCGCGCGCCGCCATCATGCGACCACCCGCGCGCGAGCGTCACCGGCTTCGATCAGCGCGACGATCCTCGCGGCGACATGCTCCGGTCGCTGCAGCGACGCGCGATCGGCATCGGGAACCGCGTCGGCGTGCATTTGCGTGTCCATCTCGCCCGGATCGACCGCGAGCACGCGCACGCCGGTGCCGTCGAGCTCGGCCGCCAAGATGCGGCTCAAGTGATCCTGTGCGGCCTTCGAGATCCCGTACGCACCCCAGCGTGGATACGGCTCGACCGCCGCATCGGAGCTGATGTGGATCAGCGTGCCGGCGCCGCGGATCGCCATCGCGCCGACCAAGATCTTCGTGAGCCGGAACGGCCCGACGAGGTTGGTCTCGAGCACGCCGGCGAGATCCTCGCATTCGGTATCGAGCAGGAGCCGCAGCGGCGTCGGGCCCAGCGTGCTCGCGTTGTGGATCGCGATGCCGATCTCGCCGACGACGCCTTGCGCCTGGCCCGCGATCGCGTGCGCGTGCGCCTTGTTCGCGATGTCGCCGATCACGACGTGCGCGATGCCGCCTCGCGCGCGAATGCCGGCGACAACATCGTCGAGCATGTGCTGGCCGCGAGCGACCAGTGCAACGCGCGCGCCTTTCGCAGCGAGCGCCTCGGCAAGCGCACGCCCGAGCCCTCGACTCGCGCCGGTGACCAGCGCGCCTTGTCCTTCGATCTGCATGCAATCACCGTAACGCCACTCGGCAACATGTCATCCATCGCGCTAATATATTGGCGGCATGCCAACGCCGACCGACCACCTCGCCGATAACATCAAGGCGATCCGCGAAGCTCGCGGCTTGTCCCAACAGCAGATCGCGAAGGCCGCTGCGATCCCGCGCGCGACCTGGACGAACCTCGAGTCCGGCGCCGCGAACCCCACTCTTGCGGTGCTCGTGAAGGTCGCGAGCGCGCTCGAGGTCCGGCTCGACGAGCTGCTCGCGCCGCCGCGCCAGGCCGCGCGATTCCTGCGCGCCGACGAGCTGCCGACGCGCGCGCGCGGCCAAGTCGCGATCCGCAAGCTGTTGCCCGAGCCGTTGCCGAACCTCGATCTCGAGCGCATGACGCTGCCGCCCGGCGCGCGCATGGCCGGCGTACCGCACACGCCCGGCACGCGCGAGTACCTCGCATGCGAGCGCGGCGTCGTCGAGCTCGCGGTCGCGGGCGAGCGCTTCACGCTCGGTGAAGGCGACGTCGTGATCTTTCGCGGCGATCAGCGCCACGCGTATCACAACCCCGGCAAGTCGACGACGATCGCGTACTCGGCGATCGCGTTCGCACCGGTGGGCGTATGACGCTGCCCGAGCCCGCCGCGCTCGAGCGGATCTGCAAGGCGATCGCCGCGCTCGATGCGATCATCTCGCTCGAGTGGGACTACCGCTATTTCTCGTACGCCGCGACGTGGGGTCCCGGCCAGCGCATGGCATCGATGCGCAACGGCTCCGGCGACGATTACTTCATCGCGTTCGTGCCCGGCGGCGTGTTCGTGAAGTCGTTCTGGCACGAGTTTCCGCACGAAGATCGCGACGCGATCTATCGCGGCTTGCCCGAGTCGCTGCGCCCGCAGCTCGACGAGCCCGCGTTCGAGACGACGCTCGTCACGTGGGGCGGCTGGAATTCCGGTGACGGATGGACGCTGCGCGGTAACGCGAAGCCGCTCGAAGAATTCCGCGAGATCTTGGCCGGCGACGCACAGGCATACCGCACCCACGCGGCCGATTACTTCGAGCTCGACGTGCCGCTCACCGCGATCGAGCGCGTGCTCAGCGGCAAGCCGATCGACGAGAAGCTCGTGCAAAAGATCCTTCCCGATCGGGCGCTCGCCGAGGTCGCCGACGAGCTGCGCACCATCGGCTACGCGATCCGGTAGGGTTTGCGCATGCTCGCGCTCGTCACCGGTGCATCGTCTGGAATCGGCCGTGCGTTCGCGCGCCGCCTCGGCGCCGAGGGTCACGATCTCGTCGTCGTCGGCCGGCGCGCCGATCGGCTCGACGAGCTCGTCGCGGCAATGCCCGCGGTACGCGTGAAACCGATCGTCGCCGATCTCGCGACGCCGCACGGCCTCGCCGCCGTCGCCGCCGAGTGCAGCGCGATCGACATGCTCGTCAACAACGCGGGCGTCGCGCACTACATGGCGTTCGCGGCGTTGCCCGACGACAAGCTGAGCGAGCTGCTCGCCGTCAAGGTCGTCGCGCCGACGCTGCTCGCGCGCGCCGCGGCTCCCGGCATGGTCGCGCGCGGCCGCGGCACGATCATCAACGTCGCCGGCATGCTCGGCTTCTCCGGCGCGGTCAAGCTGCCGCTCAAAGGCGCCGTGTATCGCGCGGCGCTCGCGCATCTCGTGACGCTGTCGCAAGCGCTCGGCGACGAACTCGCGCCGAGCGTGCGCGTGCAAGTGCTCTGCCCCGGCGTCGTCGCGACCGAGTTCCACACGCGGCAGGGCATGGACCTCTCGGCGGTGCCGCGAATGTCGGCCGAAGACGTCGTCACCGCGAGCCTCGCCGGCTTGGAGCTCGGCGAGGTCGTGTGCGCGCCGGGTGTCGAGCAGGCCGACTTGCTCGAAGCCGTGTTCGAAGCGCAGCGCGCCGCGTTCGCAGGCCAAGCGCCCGTGCTCGCGTCGCGATATCGCTCCTGATACGGTCGCGGGATGGCCGACGACGTCGACGCGTGGGTGAAAGCCGGCGAGCGCAGGCAACGCCGCTGGCTGCTCGCCGGCACGATCACGCTCGTGCTCACCGGCATCGTGATCGCGATCATCTCGATCGCGAGCGAGAGCAACGCGATCCCCGCCGGCGACACGCGCGCGATCGACGCGGTCGAAGCGCAAGGCTTTCACGCCGTCATCCTCGGCGGCGCCGATCTGCTCGCGTGTGCGAAGAACGAGAGCTCGCGTCACTTCAGCGCGACCAATCCCGACGGCAAGGTCGTGGAAGGCGCCGTGTGCTGCGGCCTCACCGGGATCGGCAAGGGCTGCACGCTGCGCTGGCGGTGATTCAGCTGCTAGCGTGCGCGCATGCCTGCATTCTTGTCTCCCGAATGGTTCGCCGAGGTCGACCGGCTCGTCGCCGCGGCCGGCGATCTCAAGATCCCGGCGGCGATGCGCGCCGCGGAGATCAACTTGACGATCGGCGACGTCCTCGCGCACGTCAAAGGCGGCCAGCTGTTTCAAGGCCACAGCGCGACCGCGACGACCGCGATCACGCTCGACGCGCAGCTCGCGCGCACGGTCTTCGTCGACGCCGATACGGCCGCCGGCATCGCGGCGTTCATCGGCGGTCAGCTCGTCGCGACCGGCGATCTCAAGCCACTCGTCGCGCTGCAGATGGAAGAGCCGAGCGCCGAGCAAAAGGCGCTCGCGAAGAAGATCGCCGCGATCACTTCGTAGTCGCGCAGCTCGCCCAGTCGATCAACATGCGGCGATCGGCGTCGTCGAGCGGTCGTTCGCCGTCGGGCGGCATCTCGCAGCCCGCGATCATCGACGCGACCGGCGCCGCCCTCAGCGAGGGCACGCTGGTGAATTCGTGCTCGGCGATGCCGTGCGCGGCGTGGCATTTCCAGCAATGTTGCTGGACGAACGCGAACGCGGTCGCATCGTCGGGTGCGGCGTCGCACGTCGGCGCGATCGCGTTGCACGTCGGCTTCGGCGCCGCCGGCGGCGATCGCGTGCACGCGACAAGCGCGATCGCGCTAACCCACCAGCGCACGATCGATCCAGATCGGCGCGGCACCTTCGAGCGCGATGCCGCGCCAGCCGAGCCCGTGATCGATCGCCTGCGCGTCCCACGGCAGCGGCTTCTTCTCGGGTTGCGACATCGGCGCGGGCAGCGGGAACACGAGCGCGCGGCTCGACACGTGCGTGGTCGATCGCGTGCGCGCCAGGTTCGCCTGATGAATGTGGCCGTAGAACACGGTCGCGCCCGGATGTTTGTCGAGGATCGCGAGCGCGCGGTCGCCGTCGGCGGTGTACCAATCCCACGGCTCGGCGAGCGAGAACAGCGGGCGATGCGCGAACACGAGCAGCTGCGCGCTCGCCGGCACTTTCGCGACTTCGGCCGCGAACCACGCGAGCTGGTCGTCGCCGAGCCCGCCCTTCGGATCGCTCGCGTTGTCGAGCCCGATGAAGTAGGCGCCGCGATGCTCGAACGCCCAGTGCGTCGGACCGAACACCTCGGTGAACGCCGCGCCGCGATCGAGCGATGCGTCGTGCTCGCCGGGGATCGCGCGCAGCTCGCTGCCGAGCTTGCCGAACAGCGCCTTCGCTTCGGTCAGGCGCTGCTTGCGCTGCGCGACGTCGGTCGTCAGCTGCGTGACGTCACCGGTGTGGATCACGAGGTCGGGCTGTTGCGGCCACGCCGCGATCTCGGCGATCGCGCGCTCGACCGTGCCGTGCGGGTCCGGGTTCGCAGGCCCGCTGTACCCCCAATGCGTATCGGTGATCTGAACGATCAGGAACGCACTGTTGTTAACGGTGGCCGGCGTTCGCGAGCCCTTCGAAACGGCTCCGGCACAGGCCGAAATCCAGATGGCGCCTCCGGCGAGGCGAAACAAGTCGCGGCGACTGGTGGTCATGCTCGCGATAACGGCGGCGCTTCGCGAACGTTCCCGGGAACGAATTGCCGCGCCGACCGTTATCATCGGCAACTCACGTGGCTAGATTCTCGCTGCTCGGCCGTCGCGCGCCGCTCGCTGTCGTCGGCGAGCCGCGCGAACCGACGTTCGCCGAGCGCGCACTCGAGCACGTCGACGAGCTGTACGGCCTCGCGCGTCACCTGTGCGGCAACACGGGTGACGCCGAGGATCTCGTGCAAGACACCTACGCGCGCGCGCTCGCCGGCCGCTTCGAAGCCGGCACGAACTTGCGCGCGTGGCTGTTTCGCATCCTGCGCAACTGCTTTATCGATCGTGCGCGTCGCCGCAACATCGTGCTCGAGATTCCCGACGACACGATCGACGCGCACGTCCCCGACGCGTGGAGCCCGGCGGGACTCGATCAGCTGCGCTACCTGACCGCCGCCGACATCATGGCCGCGATCGCGGCGCTGCCGATCGAATTTCGCTTCGTCGTGTACCTCGACGTCGAAGGTTTCACCGAGGCCGAGATGGCCGACATCTTGCGCTGCGCGCCCGGCACCGTGAAGTCGCGCCTATCGCGCGCGAAGGCGAAGCTGCGCGCCGTCTTGAAGGAGGCCCGGTGAGCGACGAAGCGGATCGGCTGATCACCGCGGCGTTGCGCGATCACGCGCGCGTTGCCGCGCCGCCGGCGCTGCGCGCGAAGCTCGAGCGCCGCTACCTCGCCGGCAAACGCCGCACGTGGCTCGCACCGGCGATCTCCGGCGCCGTGTGCGCGGCACTCGCGGCCGCGATCGTGCTCGCGATCGTTCGACCGGCCCCGCATCAGCTCGACATCGCGGAAGAAGCGGTCGGCGATCACCAGCGCGTGCTCGATAGCCGCGGCCTCGGCGTGATCTCGACCGACCAGCACACGGTGAAGCCGTGGTTCGCCGGCAAGCTCGACTTCATGCCGCAGGTCGCGTTCCTCGGCGACGACGACTTCCCGCTCAAAGGCGGCGACACCGCCGTGTTCCTCGGTCACAAAGCCGCGGCGTTCATCTACGGCCGCCGGCTCCACGTGATCACGCTGTTCGTATTCGAGGCGAGCGACGTGCCCACCGCCGAGCAAACGCTGCGCGGCTTCCACGTGATGACGTGGCAGGCCGGCGAGCTCGGCTTCGCGCTCGTCTCCGACGTCAACTGGACCGATCTACACGCGCTTCGCCAGCGATTATAAACTACAACTGTAGTAGCGTGAAGCCATGAAGAGCTTCTTGCTGGTCGCGCTCGCGCTCGCGTTCGCCTGCACCAAACCGACGCCGCCGAAGGCCGGCGAAGCCGATCACATCGTCGTGCTCGCCCACCACAAGCCGGCGAAGCCGACCGATCCGGTCGTCGTGCAGTTCGACAAGTTTCGCGTCACCAAGGCGAGCTTCGATCCGAAGACGATCGAAGGTGGCACGGCGACGATCGAGATCGATCTCGCGAGCCTGCACACCGGCTCGGGCGAGCGCGACGACGATCTCCGATCGGAGAACTTCATCGACGTCGGCAAGTTCGCGACGGTGGTGATCGATGTCGCGAACGTGAAGAAGCAGCACGGCACGACGTACAGCGCGGATGCGACGGTCGCGCTACGCGGTGCGACGAAGACATATCCGGTGACGTTCGACGTGATCGAGCAGACCGACGATCACATTCGCATCAAGGGCGAGCAGGCGTTCTCGCGGCTCGACTTCACGGTCGGCACTGATCCGGCGAGTGATCCGCGCCAGCAGGTCGACACGCCGCTGACGATCCAGATGGTGCTGACGATCGCGAAGAGCTGAGCGAGCGCGACAGCAACTCGACGCCTGCGTTGCGTCGGTGAAGCTCACTGCCGGCGCAACGGCGCCGGGCACGCTCACCGGCGACGATGAATCATGGCCGGCGGATCGGCTGGCTCGTCGTCATGCGCCGCGCGGGCGCGTCGTCGTACGAGAGCTGGCCGGCGCGGTGCCAGCCGACGCGTAGCAGCCATGTCTTCGGCGGCTTCGTCGGTGGCTCGAGCGCGACGAGGTCACCGACGACGCTGTTCACGCGAATCGGCGCCTGCCAGCCGCGAAAGAATACGGATCGCCGGAGAAGGATCGCTTCTCGACGGCCGCGTGATGCTTCCGATTGAGCAGCACGTAGCGCAGCGTGTTGCGAACCTGAGAGGGCGAGCGCAAAGCCACGGCGTGGTAGCGAGGTCCGAAGAGCTTGCCCTTGCGTTTTAGTGCCGTATTCAAACGGCGCGCGAGCCGGATCGGTAGGCCTTGCGCGCCGCGCGCGAGCGCCATGGCGTCGTCGGCTCCGCAGATCAGGTGCACGTGATTGGACAGGACGTTGAATTCGACGACGCGAAAAAACGGCTTCGCGCACAGCGAAATGCATGGCCGGATCACGCGCTTCATCAAGTATTCGCGTGCGATCGGCGGCGTGTCGGCGCCGAGCCGCAGCGTGACGTGTTGCGGAAACGGTCGGGAAAGCGCGAGCGCATGCCGTGCGAGACCGTGCCGCGCCGCTTCACTCGAGCAAATGTCGCGCTGACTGATTGAGCCCGCGGCGCAGCGCGCTCACCCGGACGACGACGCGCACATCGCTCAATCGGCGTGCAGCGCGAGGTGCCAGCCCGCGTCGTCTTCGATTCGAACCCACGGCGATGCGGGATCGTTGACGCGGCAACCACCGACGTACATCGGCGGCGCGTCGCTGACGTGTTCGAGCCCGTCGTTCAGCAGCGCACGGGCGCGATCGGTCACACGAAACCGATCTTGCACGTAGGGACTCATGCCCTCGCCAGCCTCGCGTTCCAGCACGCCGAGCGTCGCCCACTGGCGAAGCCGCTCGACGTGGAAGTAGGCGTCGAACATGCCGACCAATTGCGAGATGCGATGGTCCGGCAGCGTCCCGATGATCTTTCTCGGCTCATCCGAGCCATCGCCGATGTTGCCGAGCAGCTCCTCGTCGAGCTCGGACAGCAAGAGCCGCCCATCGATGACGCGCGGAAACCACGCGCCGTGCAGGTCGGCGCTGGCGGTCAGCTCGGGCCACGCGCTCGAGCCACGGCGCCGCGCTTCGTCGAACGCGAGCGGCGACGGCGATGCGAACTTGATCCATAACTCGCGACCCTCGCGCCATTGGTCTTCGGTGGCCTCCGTCGCTGCTGCGAACGCGTCGCGCATCTCGTCGGCATCGAACGCACCGACGATCGCGAATGGATCGTCGGAGTGCGGCCGCGCCAGGACGCACCGCGATCGCGCGACTCCGATGCGTTCGAGCGCGTCGAGCGCCCACCACATCCACACCAGGTTGGAATAGGCACGCGTGCCCCACAGGACGACGAGCGCATCGTCGTCGATTCGTTGGCGCAGCGCAGCGAGGTCGAGCAGGCTTCTCCACTCGACACCCGGTGCAACCTCACGATCCCAACGACGCCGCAGCTCGGCGTGCCGATCCGGATCGATGTCGCACGGTCCGCTGGTGAGCCTGTCGTCGGTCCTCGCGCCGCGCTTGACCCGCATCGACATCAGCCAGCCCATCGCCGACGAACCCTCGACGAGATGTATCGCGTCGCGGATCGATGGCGCCACGACGCTAGAATTTGTACGTCAGGCCGAGCTTGAAATAGAAGTCGACGTCGTCGTTGCCGATCATCGAGCCGTCGAACAAGCCCGAGAACGCCGCGCGCTCGGTCGGGCTGCCTTCGAGCAGCAAGAACACGCTGTAGTGCTGGCGGAACGCGATCTCCGCGATGATGCTGCCGATGATCCGGATGCCGTCGTCGCGGCCGAACACGTCGCTCGGATTCTTCCAGCCGGTCAGCTTCTCGACGGTCGCCTTGTCCTCGGCCGACAGCGTGCCGCCGTAGAACTCCTTGCAGACGTCGATCGCGTCGCCGTTGAACACGTCGTTGGGATCGCCGGGCGTCGCGGCCTTCGACGTCGGGCACCAGCGGTCGCTCCACACTTCGGCGTAGACGCGGCCCGTGATCGAGATCAGATCGAGTGCAGTCAGCGACGCGTTGAGGCCCCAGTCCCAGGTCACGCCGCTGCGCTGCGAATCGTCGAGCAGCTTCGAGCCGTAGTAGATGTTCGTGAACAGGCCGGCCGAGAACGGCTCCTGATCGGCGAACTGCATGCGGCCGCCGAGGCCGAGCTCGGTGCGCGCGAACATCGTGCGTACCGTGATGTTCGCGTCGAAGCCGAAGCGATGGTTGATCGAGCCGGCGCCGACGTTGATGCGGCCTTCGAGGTAGTACGGATAGCCGACCGAGAAGTCGATCGTCGAGCGACCGCGCGGCAACACGCGCGCGCCGTACGACGACAAGCCGCGCTGCTCGGCGCGCCACTCGCCTTCGGTCATGCCCTGTTGCGGCAGCTCGCGCGACAGCGTCAGCGTCTTGCCGCCTTCGATCTGCAGCGTCTGCTCGAACGGCTGGAAGCCGGCGGCTTCGAGGCGCACGACGGTCTCGCCGGTCTCGACTTCGGTATCGAGCGGCGTCTTGCCGGCCGGGATGCCGTTGATGATGACGTTCGCGTTCGGCGGCGTCGAAAGCACGCGCAGCCGGCCGACCGGCTTGAGCTGCGCTTGCACGGTCACCGACTGGCCCGCGTCGACGCGGACCTTTTGCTCGAACTGCTTGAAGCCTTCGAGCCGCACGACGACCGGGTGGTCGCCGGCGCTGACGCGCTTCTCCTGCGGAACCTTGCCGACGTCGGCGCCGTCGATGAAGACTTCGGCTTCCGGCGTCATCGAGACGATCTTGAGCACGCCCTGCTCGCCCGACGCCGACGCGTTGAGATCGACTTTGACGATCTGCGAGCTGCCGGCCGCGACGGTGACGTGCTTGTCCTCGGGCTGCATGCCCGGCGCTTTGACCGTGACGATGTGATCACCGGCTTTGACGTCCTTGATGTCGACGGGGACCGGGCCCATGTCGGTGCCGTCGAGCGCGGCGCGGGCACCGTCGGTGTCGCACAGCACGCGGATCACGCCGGTGCCGCCGTTGAGCGTGGCCTGGAGCTCGGCGCGCACCTTGGTCTGCTGATCGGCGGTGACCTGCACCGTTTGCTTCCACGGCAGCGCTGGCTCTTTGCGCACCTCGATCACGTGCATGCCTTCGATCACGTTCTGGATGATCGCGGGCGTGTTGTCGGGATGCTTGTTGCCGTCGATGTAGACCTCGGCGTCGGGCACGTCGGCGTCGACGACCACCGTGCCGTATTTCGGCTTGGCGATCTCCTTGAGCGTCGGCATCACCGTCTGCGTGTTGTTGTCGGTGACCGAGTACCACTGCTCGAACGCTTCGTAGCCGTCCTTCTGAAGCCGCAGCTGGTGACGGCCGGCGGTCGTGACGATCACGAGCGGCGCCTGGCCTTTGACCTCGCCGTCGAGCATCACGGTCGCGCCGGCGACGCCTTTCGGATCGGCGTCGGCGCGAATGTCGATCTTCGGCGGATCGGCTTTCTTCACCAGCGGGATGAACAGCTCTTGCGTCTTGCGCAGCGCCGCGACGTGGAACGGCTTCGTCGCTGCCTCGTAGCCCGGCGTCTCGATGATGACGTTGTAGTCGCCGCGATTGAGCTTACCGACGTACGGTGTGACGCCGATCTGGCACGTCTTGTCGCCGATGTAGATCGGTGCCCCTTGTGGTGCGGAGTCGATCTT
>DASXEF010000525.1:0-5789 GCA_036490255.1 Kofleriaceae bacterium | reverse complement strand
TCGACCAGGTCCAGTCGCTGCGCGACAAAGCGCGCCGCAGCGACATGGTCGCCGACGAGTACGCGCTCTACGATTTCTTCGATGCGCACATCCCGGCGGAGGTGACGAGCGGCAAGGCATTCGAGCAGTGGCGCCGCGATGCCGAGGTGCGCGATCCGAAGGTGCTGTTCCTGTCGCGCGACGATATTTTGCTCGACGACGCGGGCGAGCTCACGCCCGAGCGCTACCCGAGCGCGCTCGGACCGCAGCTGCCGCTCGCGTATCGCTTCGATCCCGGCGCCGACGACGACGGCATCACGGTCTCGGTCCCGATCGCGATGCTGCCGCAGCTCGATCCGGCGGTGCTGATGTGGACGATTCCGGGCTGGCACGAGGCCAAGCTGCGCGCGCTGCTCGATTCGCTGCCGAAGGCGCAGCGCAAGGCGCTCGGTTTTCTCGACGAGCTCGCGAGCGGCCTCGCCGGCGATCTGAAGCCGTTCGACGGCGCGATGCTGCCGGCGGTCGAACGTGCGGTGTTCGCGCGCACGGGCGAGCGCGTGACGCGCGAAGCATGGGACCTGCACGAGTTGCCGGCGTACCTGTCGTTCGCGTATCGCGTCGTCGACGAGCACGACAAGACGCTCGCCGAGGGCCGCGATCTCGTCGAGTTGCAGCAGCGATTCGCGCGCCGCGCCGTCGAGCTGTGGGAGCGAGCGCCTCGCGCGCAGCACGAGCGCAAGAACCTCAAGACGTGGGACTTCGATGCGCTGCCGGCGTCGGTCGCGATCGACGTCGGCGGCCGCAAGCTGCTCGCGTATCCGGCGCTCGTCGACGCCGAATCCGGCGTCGACGTGAAGCTGCTCGACTCGCCGGCGGCCGCCGCCGCGTCGTCGCGCGACGGGCTGCGCCGCTTGTTCTTGCTGAATTCGGGGACGACGATCGTCAAGCTCGAAGCGACGCTGCCGCCGACGCTCGCGTCGCAGAAGCGCACGCTCGTGCTGCGCTCGCTCGACGAGGCGTTCGAAACCACGGCGATGCCGGCGTCGCGCGGAGACTTCGCCGAGCGTCTCGCCGCAGGTCGCGTGCGGTTGCCCGCGGTGCTCGGCGATCTCGTTCGCGTCGCGCTCGATCTCGTCACCGAGCTCGAGCGGGCGCGCGCACTGTTGAAACCGCTCGCGTCGCGTCCCGGCGTCACCCGAGCCGGCGTCGAAGACATCCAAGCGCAGCTCGCCGAGCTCGTCCCCGCCGATCTGATGCGCGCGACGCCGACGCAGCGCCTCGTGCACATCACCCGCTACCTCAAAGCCGTGATCGTGCGCCTACAGCGGCTGTCCCACGATCCGCTCAAGGATCAACAGAAGGCGACGCAGGTCGCGCCGTTCGTTCGCCGCTATCAGCAGCTTCCTGCCACCGCGGAGTCCGATCGCGACGAGCTGCGCTGGCTCGTCGAAGAGCTCCGCGTTCAAGTCTTCGCGCCCGAGCTCAAGACCGCCGTGCCGATCTCGCCGCAACGGCTGCAAGACGCCTTCGCTCGTCTCGGGCGATGAGCACGTTGCCCGGCGTTTCCGTTGGCGACGCGCGCGAGCGGCCGCAACTTGAACCTGTGTCGAAACGAAATCTCGCCGTCGCCGCCGTACTCGCGGTGGCGATTCCATCGTGTGTTCCCGCCGCCGTCGCGGTCACGGGAACAGTGATCGGCGGTGGCCTCATCACCCACGCGGTGTTGAAGACGCCGAAAAACGACGATTGCCACGGTACGCCGGCCTGTGGGCTCGGTGCCGTGGGTGAGCTTGCGGAACCCGCGCTCGGAGCGATGATCGTTTTGACCTCGCTCGTTACCGCCGTCGCATTGCTGCTTTGACGGCGGCTTCTCGGATCGGACCGAGAGTTACCAGCGATCGCCGCCGCCGCCGCCGCCGCCACGGCCACGGCCGCCGCGACCGCCGCCGCCACCACCGCCGCCCCAATCGCCACCGCCGCCACCGCCACCGCCGCCACCACCGCGGTAGCCACCGCCGCCACCGCCGCCGCCGCGCTGCTGGCGCTCTTCGGCTTCATTGACGCGGAGCGGCCGACCGTCGACGGTCTTGCCGTCCATCCCTTGGATGGCCTTGGCCGCTTCGTCGGGGCTGCCCATCGTCACGAACGCAAAGCCGCGCGCGCGGCCGGTCTCGCGATCGGTGACAAGGTGGACGTCGCTCACCGTGCCGAACTGCTCGAAAGCAGTGCGGACGCCGTCGGCGGTCGTGTTGAACGAAAGATTTCCTACATACAGACGAGTGTTCATCGCGTTTCTCAAACTGGCCCAGTGATTCGTAACGCCCGCCCCACAAGGGGCTTCGTGCTCGGAAGCGGGGTGCCGATTCTTAGCCCACTGCGGACTCGGGACCTAGGAGAAACGGCATCTCTCGCGTGCCCGCGGACCGACGCGCCAATGACCCGATATTGTTTATGAATTAGGCGGGCTAGATGCCCACCCTCACGTAGGCCGTGCGGCGATCGCGGCGTCGGTATCGCCGTTGATGTCTTCGAGCGAGCGATTGGCGGTCTCGGGAACGACGAGGAACGCGATCGCGGCGCCGAACAACGACACGCCCGCGAGCACGAGCAACAGCGACGTCTTGCCGATTTCGCCGAGCAACACCGGAAACACGAACGCTGCGAGCGCGGCGCCGACACGACCGCCGACCACGGTGAATGACTGCGCGATGCTGCGGATGCGCGTCGGTGCGAGCTCGACGCCGAGCAATCCCGCGCCGGAGATCGCGCCCGGTCCGAGACTGAGCGAGAAGTTATAGAGCGCGAACATCCCGAACGTCAGGATCGGCGCGCTCGACGTTGATCCGAGCATCGGCGCGAAGCCGAACAGGCCGACCGCGCACAAGCCGAACCCGATCGCCGTCATCGTGCGACGCCCGGCGCGATCGACGAGCAAGCAGCCGAGCAACGTCCCCGGCGTTTGCAACACCGCATACACCAGCAGCGTGAAGCCGATCTCCGTCATGTGCATGCCGCTGGCGATGACCGACGGGCCGAACAGCACGCCTGAATAGAGAACGATGTCGTAGGTCAACCACAACAGCGACGCACCGAGGATGCCGCGCGCGTGCTTCGCGAACAGCTCGTGCCACGGCCGCGTATCCGTCAGCGGCGCTGCATCGATGTGCGCGCCGGTGATGCCCTCCAAGACCTCGCGCGCCTTCTGCGTATCGCCCTCGACGCGCGCGAGAAACCGCGCCGTCTCCGGCATGCGGCGGCGCAGCGTCAGCACCGAGACCGCGGGAATGGCCCCGAACCCGAGCACGATGCGCCATTGCAGCTCGCCGCTGACGCCGATCGCTTTCAGTAGCAGCAACACGAGCGCCGCGGTGATCGCGCCGAAGTTCCACATCGCGCCGAAGCCGAACCCGAGTTTCTTGCCGCGATCTTTGACGTTCGCGTGCTCGGCCATGATCGTCGGCGACAGCACGTAGTCGGCACCGACGCCGATGCCCAACACGAATCGGATCGCGATCAGCATCCATAGATTCGGCGCGAACGCCTGCACCGCCGCGGCGGCTGCCATGATGCCGACGTCGATCCCGTAATAACGCTTGCGACCTTTCTGCGCGAGCCAGCCGGCGAGTAGCGCGCCGATCACGGAGCCGACGAGCGCAGCGCCCGTCAACAGTCCGCTCTGGAGCCCCGTGATGTGGTCGACGCCGAACGACGCCAGGCAAAGCGGCAGCACGAGCCCGATCGACGACAGATCGTAACCGTCGGTGAAGACGCCCATGCCCGTCGTGAGCATGGCGATGATGTGAAACCGCGAGAGCGGCTTCTGATCGAGCTCCGCGAAGCCGCTGGTTGACACGACCGAGAGTGTCGCCTGAAACGAGAATGGTTGCACGAGGATACACGATCGACTCGTGATAGATACATAGTTGTATCTTCGTCACATCAGCGTAATCTTCGCGCCATGAGAGCCGCGATCAACGAAACGTTCGGTGGCCCCGAAGTCCTCGAGGTCCGAGACATTGCAGAGCCTCATGCTCGCTCGGGACAATTGCGCGTGCGCGTCTCGGCGGCGGGCTTGAACCCGATGGACTGGATGTTCATCGCCGACGACGAGCTGGGACGACGACTTCGAGCGGCGCGCGCCGCGCAACCCGTGCCCTCCGTGTTCGGCCACGACTTCGCCGGCGTCGTCGACGAAGTCGGTGATGGAATCTCGGGATACGCGGTTGGCGACCGCGTATTCGGCGGGGCGCTGTCGCGTGCGGTCGCCGACTACGCGGTCGTGATTCCAGACGAGGTGCATCACACGCCGAACGGCGTCGACGACATCACGGCCGCCACGCTCGATGTCGCCGCACGCACGGCCGCGGCGGCGCTCGCCGTGATCGAGCCCGGCACCGGCGACACGCTGTTGGTCGGCGGTGCAGCGGGCGGCGTCGGCACGTTCGCCGTGCAGCTCGCGCGGATCGCCGGGGCGCGGGTCATCGGCACGGCGTCGGAGACGTCGTTCGAATACCTGCGTCGTCTCGGCGCCGAGCCGGTGAAATACGGCGACGGGCTACGCGACCGGGTACGAACGAGCGGCATTACAGCCGCCACCGACTTGTTCGGAACGGAGACCGCAGAGCTCGCGCTCGAGCTCGGCGTTCCCGCATCGCGCATTTCGATGATCGCGGGCCAGTTTCCCGGCGTGACGACCGTCGCGGGGTTTCAAGCGGTCGCAGGCACGCTCGAGCACGTCGCTGCGTTGATCGCGGAGGGCAAGCTCGTGGTGCCGATCGCGGCGACGTATCCGATCGAGCGGATCCGCGAGGCGGTCACGCGTCAGGCCAGTCGCCACGTCCAAGGCAAGGTCGTCGTCACGCTGTGAGACGGCTCGGCGCCGACTTGGACAACGCGCTGCTCGATGCGGCGTGGCGGCAACTCGTCGACGAGGGCTACGCCGCGTTCACGATGGACGCCGTGGCAGCTCGCGCGCGCACGAGCCGAGCGGTCTTGTACCGGCGATGGGCCGACAAGCACGAGCTCGTGCGCGCGGTCGTCGCGCACATCACGCGGCCCGACGAGATGACGATCGCGGACACGGGCTCGCTGCGCGGCGACACGATCGCGATGATGAAGATCGCCAACCGGACGCGGCTCGAGCTCGTGACGGCGATGACCGTGCATCTCGGCGGGTACTATCAGGAGACCGGCACGAGCCCGAAAGATCTACGCAAGACGCTGTTCCCGAATCGGCCGCACATTCCTCGGATGCTGCTCGATCGCGCGATCGCGCGAGGCGAGATCCATCCCGCGCTCGCGACCGATCGCATCGCAGCAGTGCCGTACACGCTGCTGCAGCAAGAGTTCTTCATGACGCTCAAGCCGGTGCCGAATGCGGTGATCGAAGAGATCGTCGACACGATCTTCCTTCCGCTCGTGCGTGGCTCGAGATCACGGCACCTGTAGGCTGACCTGGCGCTCGACCGTCACGCCATCGGGCGGCGGGTCGAGCTCGAGCGCGTAGAGCTGCTGGGTGAGGCAGTCGCGGATCGTCTGCTGCGAGATCGTCGTGCCGGTGTCGACGATCTCGGCGCGCTCGATCAGGCCGCCGACGTGGGGCTCGCCGACGATCGTGAACCGGAGCGTGATCGTGCCGGCGAGGGTGGCGTCCTCGGCGCGACCGAGGTCGTAGCACTGGCCGAGCAGGCTGTTGAGCGTGCCGAGCGCGCGCTTCTCCCAGTTGCTGGTGTCGCCCGTGTTGTCGGTGAGGTCCAGCGTCGTGGCGGTCGCGTCGCTGCCCGCGGGCGCGCTCGGCGCGGCGGGCATGC
>DASXEF010000522.1:0-19590 GCA_036490255.1 Kofleriaceae bacterium | reverse complement strand
CTCCAACGGCGTCGGCGCCGACGTCGCCGCGCAGCAGCCGCTCGCGCAAGGGCTCATCCTCGACTCGCTCGCGTACTGGAAGGACACGATCGGCGTCGACGGCTTTCGCTTCGACCTCGCGCCCGTGCTCGGCAACACGTGCGGTCCCGGCTGCTTCACGTTCGATCCGACGTCGCTGCCGCAGACGATCGCGACGCGATTCGCGCGCCCGGTCGACGGCGGCGATGGCGCCGATCTGATCGCCGAACCGTGGGCCGTCGTCGCGAACAGCTACGAGGTCGGCCAGTTCCCCGCCGGCTGGTCCGAGTGGAACGATCACGTGCGCGACACGATCCGCCAGGATCAGAACGTGGCGCCGGCGACGCCGAGCGCGTTGGCGACGCGGATCTCCGGATCGTTCGATCTCTACGCCGCGCGCGGCCCGCAAGCCGGCGTGACGTACATCGTGTCGCACGACGGCTTCACGCTGCACGACGAGTACGCGTGCGACGCGCCGAACAACACGCAGGCCTGGCCGTACGGACCGTCGAGCGGCGGCTCGACGACGAACTACTCGTCGGATCACGGCGGCGATGTCGTGCAGCAGCGTCAGGCGACGCGCACCGGGATGGCACTCGAGCTGGTCTCGGCCGGCGTGCCGATGATCACCGGCGGCGACGAGCTAGCGCACGGCATCGCGTGCAACAACAACCCGTACGATCTCGATTCGGTCGCGACGTGGCTCGACTACACCGCGCAGACCGACATCTTGTGGACGTTCGCGCAGCGGATGCTCGCGTTTCGTTCGGCGCATCCAGCGCTGCGGCCGTCGTCGTGGAACGCGCAGCCGACGTGGCTCGATAACACCGGCGCGGTCGCGAGCGCCGCGTACATGAGCGCCGCCGCGAGCGCGATCGTCGCGTGGCAAGTCGGCGGCACGAGCGATCCGATCTACATCGCGTACAACCGATCGACGACGGATACGACGGTGACCATCCCGGCCGCGCCGGCGGGCTTGACCTGGTATCGCGTCGCCGATACGGCGGCGTGGGACGAGCCCGCTGCGAACATCGCGGCGCCGGGCGACGAGTACATGATGCATCAGTCGCAGTACACCGTGTACGCGCGATCGCTCGCGCTCTTCATCGCGCGTTAGAGCGAGAGCATCATGTCCCGGCACGTCTCGCCGCACACCGTTTCGATCTGGTAGTCGGCAACGGTCGCGGCGTTCGTATAAAGCACGTCGCCGTCGGGATCGGTGACGGTCAGCGTGTAGACGTCGCCGTTCGTGAACACGACGCCGTTGTCGTCGGTCTGCTCGAGTTGCGCGTTGATCCACGTCATCGTCGGATCCGTGGTCGCGGCGTCGTCGCCGTTGCTATCGCCGACGTCGATGGGCATGTAGAACGCGCCGGTCGAGCCATTCTGCGAGAAGTCGCCGATCGCGAGCGTGTCCAGCGTTGTCGACGCGCACGCGCTGTTCTGGCACAACGTGATCGTAGCGCCGGAGAGCGCGGTCTCGGGCATCGCGAGCTTCGCGACGATCGTCGTCGTCGAGTCACACGCGACGTCGCAGTCGTGCGGATCCGACCAGCACGACGCGATCACCATCGACACTCCGACGATCAGCCAGCGCATGCGGCTAGCGTAACGCAGCGCGCGCGAGACATTCGCGTGATCGTGCGCACGCTAGTCGTGCGTGAACGTGACGATACGGCAGTTGGTGGCTGACGCGAGGCACGAATTCATCGCCGCTTGTTGCGCGGTTGCGAGATCGGCGTTCCATGCGGTCGTCACGCCGGCCGAGCCGCGCACGAGCACGGCGAACTCGCTTTGCTCGGTCACGCGCGCCGTGCAGTCGCCGACGCCGCACGCGGAAACCGCGGCTTGCTGCGCGCCTTCCGGCGACAGCCGATTCCACGACGTGCCGTAGCGACCGGTCGACGGCGAGAACGCGATCGCGCCGAACGTCGGCGCCGGCGCGTCGTCGTCGAGCATCTCCCAGTGATGCACGCGATTCCAACCCCAGTGGCGGTGGTGCCAGTAGTGCCAGCGGTGCCAGGGGTCGGCGTGCGCCGCGGCGGGGATCACGAGCAGGAGCAAAAGAGCGGTGGTGATGATGCGCATGATCATCACGCTGCGCATCGATTGCTGCGTGTGCGTTGACGTGGCGCGAAGTTACTTGAAGCGGTTCTTCCACTCGCGCAGCGCGTGAAACACCTCGGGCCCCGACGAGCCCGTCGCGCCTTCGCGCTGTGCCGATGCGGCAACCGCCGGCACGGCCGCGCGCAAGAACACGTTCGTCGCGCGTTCTTCGCCGATCGTCGAGCCGGGTGAAGGAGTTTTAAGCTCGCGGGCGCGCTTCGCGATCGCGGCGTTGTCGGGCTCGACCGCGGTCGCGAACTTCAAGTTCGCCGCGGTGTACTCGTGGCCGAAGTAGACGCGGGTCGGCTCGGGCAGGGCGGCCAGCATCATCAGCGACGCGTGCATCATCGCGGCATCGCCTTCGAACACGCGGCCGCAGCCACCGCCGAACAGCGTGTCGCCGGTGAACACCGCATCGCCGGTCGAGAAGCTGATCGCGCCGAGCGTGTGGCCCGGGTTCTCGAGGATCTTCGCGGTCACGCCGGCCATGGTCACGGTGTCGCCGGCGTTCACCGTGCGGGTGACGCCTTTGATCTTCTTCGCGTCGATCGCGCCGGCGACGACCTCGAGCCCGGGCCGGGTCGCGGTGAGGCCGGGAACGCCGCCGACGTGATCGGGATGATGATGGGTCAGCCAGATCGCGGCGAGCGTGACGCCTTCGCGGGCGAGCGCGGCTTCGACCGGCGGCGCTTCACTCGGATCGACGACGGCGCAGCGTTCGCCATCGATCACGAGGTACGCGTAGTTGTCGGAGAGACACGGGACGGGCACGACGCGCATGCCGCGAGCTTGCCACGAACTGCGTCGCGCGACGCGACACCGCGACATCCCTGCGACGGTCGCGTAGTGGCCTGCGTGGCGTCGTTTCGCGTCACAGGCATGGCACGCTCGCCGCATGACGATGCGTGCGATGGTGCTGCGCGAGCACGGCGGTCCCGAAGTGTTGCACTTCGAGGATGTGATGTTGCCGGAGCCGGGGCCCGGCGAGGTGCGCGTGCGCGTATGCGCGGTCTCGGTGAATCACCTCGATATCTGGGTTCGTTGCGGCGGTCCCGCGTTCAAGCTCGTCTATCCGCACCGGCTGGGCTCCGACATCGTCGGCGTGATCGACGCGCTCGGTGACGGCGCACGCGGCGACGTCGGCGCGAAGTGCGTCGTGCAGCCCGGGTTGTCGTGCATGCATTGCGCGCAGTGCCTGTCGGGTCACGACAACTTGTGCCGCTGGTACCGGATCCTCGGCGAGAACGCGCAGGGCGGTTACGGCGAGTACGTCGTCGTGCCCGACGTCAACCTCGCGCCGTATCCCGAGCGCCTGGACTTTCCGAACGCCGCCGCCGCGATCCTGCCGTTTCTCACCGCGTGGCAGATGGTCGTGCACAAGGCGCGCGTCGCGCCGGGCGACACCGTGCTCGTGCAAGGCGCCGGCTCGGGCGTCGGCGTCGCGGCCGTGCAGATCGCGAAGCTGTTCGGCGCGCGCGTGATCGCGACCGCGTCGAGCGCGGCCAAGCTCGAGCGCGCGAAGCAGCTCGGTGCCGACGTCGGCATCGACTACACGACGCAGGACTTCGTCGCCGAGGCTCGCGCGTTGACCGACAAGCGCGGCGTCGACGTCGTGATCGAGCACGTCGGCGGCGAGACGTTCACCAAGAGCCTGCGCGCGGTGCGCAACGGCGGTCGCATCGTCACGTGCGGCGCGACGGCGGGCTTCGATCCCGCGATCGATCTGCGCCAGATCTTCTTTCGTCAGGTCGAAGTGCTCGGCTCGACGATGGGCAGCAAAGCCGATTTGCTCGCCGTGCTCGAGCATGTTGCCGCGGGGCGTTTGAAGCCCGTGATCCACGCCGTGTTGCCGCTCGCCGATGCGGCCGCAGCGCACGGCATCCTCGAGCGCCGCGAGGCGTTCGGAAAGGTCGTGCTGGAACCGTGAACGTCCTCGAGCTACGCGGATTAGGTAAAGACTACGGCGAGCGCGCAGCCGTGCGCAGCGTCGATCTCGATGTCACGAAGGGCGAGATCCTCGGCTTGCTCGGCCCGAACGGCGCCGGCAAGACCACGACGATCTCGATGGCGTGCGGCGTGGTCACGCCGTCGCGCGGCGCGGTCACGATCGGCGGCATCGCGCTCGCGAAGCAACCGCGCGCCGCGAAGATGAAGCTCGGCCTCGTGCCGCAAGACCTCGCGCTGTTCGCCGAGCTGTCGGCGCTGCAGAACCTCGCGTGGTTCGGCTCGCTCTACAACCTCTCGGGCGCGAAGCTCGCAGAGCGCGTCGATTGGGCGCTCGGCGTGGTCGGGCTGCGCGATCGCGCGCGCGACGTCGTGCGCACGTATTCGGGCGGCATGCAGCGCCGGCTCAACATCGCGGCCGGCCTGTTGCATAAGCCGGAGCTGTTGATCCTCGACGAACCGACGGTCGGCGTCGATCCGCAGAGCCGCAACCACATCTTCGATACCGTGCGCGGGCTGCGCGCCGATGGCATGACCGTCATCTACACGACGCACTACATGGAAGAAGTCGAAGCGCTGTGCGATCGCGTCGCGATCATGGATCACGGCGATATCGTCGCGCTCGGCTCGCTCGACGAGTTGATCTCGCAGCACGCGGGCAAGGGCATCCTGCTCGAGATCGCCGGCGATGCCGACGCCGCGGCGCGCGCCGCCGAAGCGCACGGCAAGGTCACGCGCACCGGCAACGCGCTGCGCGTCGAGCCGAACGCCGGCTTGGGCGCGGTGATCTCGGCGATCGAAGCCTCGGGCGCGACGATCGCGCGCATCGAATCGCGCCAGGCGAACCTGGAGACCGCGTTCTTGGCACTCACCGGTCGCGGCCTGCGCGACGAGGCGGCAGCATGATCGGTGCATCGATTCGCAAAGAGACGCAGCTACTCCTGCGCGATCGCGGCCGGCTGATCAGCTTGTTCGCGCTGCCGGTGATCTTCATCGTCGTGTTCGGCTCGATGTTCAAGTTCGGCGGCGATCGCGGCGGCGGACGGCCGATCGCGATCTGGCACGAGCCGAACGATCCGCGCGGCATCGCCGTCGAGCGCGCACTCGGCGCCGCGCCGGGATTTCGCGCCGATGTCCAGCCGAGCGCCGACGCCGTGCGCCACGCGGTCGCGAGCGAAGCCGTCGGCGCCGGCCTGATCGTGCCGCCGAGCGGCAACGTCGAGCTATCGATCGATCAGGGCGAGCCGATGCAGGCGCGCGCGCCGATCGAAGGCGCGTTGACCGCCGTCGTGATGCGCGGGCTCGGGCTCGCGACCGCGCCGCCGCCGATCACGGAAGTCACGCCGCCGGGCATCGCGAAGCCGATCGACGATCTGTCGGGGTTCCAGGTCACGGTGCCGGGCAACGCCGTGCTGTTCGGCTTCTTCATCGCGATGGCGGTCGCGATCTCGTTCGCGAGCGAGCGCCACACCGGCACGTGGCGCCGGTTGCTCGCATCGCCGGTGCCGCGCTGGCAGGCGTTGTTCGGCAAGCTCGTGCCGTATTACTTGATCTCGCTCGTCCAGCTCGCGTTCTTGTTCGGCATCGGCGCGGGCTTGTTCGGCATGAAGATCGCCGGCAGCGTCGGTGCGCTCGCCGCCGTGAGCATGGCCGTGTCGTTGTGCGCGGTCTCGTTCGGCATGCTCGTCGCGTCGTTCGGCGGGACCGAAAAGCAGATCGGCAGCATCGTGCCGGTCGTGTTGCTCGTGATGGGCCTGATCGGCGGCTGCATGTTTCCGCGCATCCTGATGCCGGCGGCGATGCAGCAGGCAGGTCACGCCGTGCCGCACTCGTGGGCGCTCGACGCGTACACGGATCTGCTCGTGCGGACCGGCACCGGGCTCGCCGATGTCGCGACGCCGATCGCGGCGATCGTCGGTTTCGCGGTCGTGTTCGCCGGCGCCGGGTTGTTGCGTTTTCGTTTCGAGCGCTGAGCGGCAGATCCGATTGCCGCAGCGGGTCGTAGCGAGGACATGCAGGCGCCACCTGGCTCACTCGGCATGCCTTATCTCGGCAAGTCGCTCGCGTTTCTCAAGGATCCGTTCGAGTTCACGCTCGCCGGCACGCGCACGCACGGCAACGTGTGGAAGACGCGGCTGCTCGGCGAGACCGTCGTGTTCTTCTCGGGACCGAAGGCGTTCTCGTTCTTCATGGATCCCCAGAACTTCACGCGCCAGAACGGCTCGCCGAAGTTCTTGCAGCAGCTGCTGCACGCCGACGCCGTGCCGTTCCTCGACGGCGATCGCTTCAAGACGCGCAAGCGACTCTTGCTCGCCGCGTTCAGCAACGCCGCGCTCGATAGCTACCTGCCGGGCATCTTCCAGATCTTCACGCGCTATTGCGCCGGCTGGTCCGACGGCGCCGAGCGCGCGATCGTCCCCGATCTCAACCAGCTCGCGTTCGACATCGCCGATCGCCTGTTCGCAGCCGCCGATCCGAGCGCGAGCAACCGCGACGCCGCCGCCGACTTCGCCGCGATGAACAAGGGCACGTTCTCGCCGCCGATCAACCTGCCGTTCACGGCGTACGGCCGCGCCGTCAAAGCGCGCGATCGCTTGCGCGCGTACATCAAGCGCGCCGTCGAAGAGCGCGACGGCGAAGGCAGCGCGCTCGGCGTGCTCAAAGCCGCGCGCGGGCCGAACGGCGAGCAGCTCGCCGCGAGCGAGCTCGAGATCGAGCTGCTCCACTTCTATTTCGCGGCGCACGCCGGGCTCGCGGCGGCGATCGCGTGGAGCGTCGTCGTGCTCGGCACGCACGCCGAGCTCGCGACCGCGCTGCGCGACGAAGCCGATGCGGTGCTCGGCGATGACACGCCGACGCTCGACGTGCTCGATCGGCTCGTCCACGCGCGCTCGGTGACGCGCGAGATCTTGCGCGCGTATCCGATCGTGCCGACGACGTTCTTCGGAATCGCGCGTCGCGATCTCGAGCTCGACGGCCTCGCGATCCGCGCGGGCTGGAAAGGCGCGGGCGCGATCTGGGCGACGCTGCAAGACGGCTCGACGTTTCGCGATCCGACGACGTTCTCGGGCGAGCGGCTCGGCGACGCGCCGATGCGCGAGCTGCCGCAAAACGCGTTCGTGCCGCAAGGCGGCGGTCCGCGCGAAGGCCATCGCTGTCCGGGCGAGGCGCTGATCCACACTGTGGTCCCGGCATTCCTCGCGTGGTTCGCGCGTCGCTTCGACTTGACATGGAAAGATCAAGACACGTCAGCGAAAGGCGGCGGCATCGGCCCGTTGCCGGCCGACGGCGTGCGTGTCGCGATCGCGAAGCGCTGAATCACTTCGTCGCTTCGAACAGATCGCCGTCGCGCTCGAACACGAGATGTGCACCGCCGGCCGAGATCTCCGGTGCCGCGTCGCGCGTGCCGAGGTTGAGCTCGCTGATATCGACCGGCGCGCTGAACGTGTCGGTCGCCTCGTCGTACGTGACCATGAAGATCTGCGCGGGCGAGCCGCTCTGATAGAACATGATCGACGCGTCGGGGCTGATCGATGGCGCCGTGAGGTCGCTCGGCAACGGAGTGCCGCTCGCGCCGTCGAGGTTTTCTTGATCGACCCACGCGCCGTTCGAGTATTCGTAGCCGTCGGCTTCGTTGCCGTTGCCTTTGTCGAACACGACGACCGCGATCGTCGGGCTGCCGACGCCGACCGACGTCGTGTTCTTGAGGTTGTCGGGGTTCTTCGACATCGCCGCGACTTCGCTCGGCGCGCCGAACGGATCGGTCGTCGCCGTGCGCGTCGCCGTAAAGATCTGCGCGGTGCCGCTGCGCGTCGTCGCGAAGTAGATCGTCAGCCCGTCGGCGGAGATCTCGGGCGACGAATCGGCTGCCGTCGAGTCGAGCTCGCCGAGCTCGCGCACGCTGAACGGCTGCGTCGTGTTGGCGCGCGTGCCGATGTAGAGATCGTCGCTGCCGGTACCGCCCGATCGATCCGACGCGAACACGATCGTGAGATCGTCGTCGGTGAAGCACGGATCGGTTTCGGTCGAGCTCGTGTTGACGCCGGGAACATGCGTCGCCGCGTGCCAGCCGTTCGGTCCCGCCGGACCTTCGGCATCGGGCGACGCGTCGATCGAGCCGCCGTCGTGCTGCTGCATCGTCGACGCGTCGGTGTCGTCGTCACCGCCGCCCGGGAGCTCGCACAACCCCGCGACGCAGGCGAGCCCGCTCGGGCACGTGCCTTCCGACGTACACGGCGCGCCGGGAAACGCGCGCGCGCTGTAGCAACCCGCGAGCACGCAGGCGATGGCGGCGAGACGGCCCATCTTCGAGAATTGTAGCGCTATCTCGCGAAACACACGCGATCGCTCGTCGCGGCGGCGGGCCCCTCGCAGCTAGCCATCCCGCGCAGTTGCGCGATCTGTGCAGCCGACGTCGTGAGAATATCGTCGCATGCTGCGGCGTACGCTCCTCGGTTTAGCCTTTGCTGCGGCGTGCGCGACGTCGAGCCCGCTCGGTACGCAGACGACGGTGCCGGATCCGCCGGCCGCCGAAGACGACAAGCCCGCACACGAGCGGCCCGACTTTTTCTGGATCCACGGCCACTGGGTTTGGAACACCAAGCGCTGGGATTGGGCGAGCGGTCACTGGGAGCACGAGCGCAAAGGCTACGTGTGGACCGAAGGTCACTGGGACAAACGCGACGGTCGCTGGGCGTACACCGACGGCGCGTGGACCGCAGGCGAAGCGCCGGCGACGCCGCCTACTGAACCGTGATCGGCAGCGTCTGCGTCGCGAGCCCGCCGCGGCCGTCGCGCAGCACGATCCACATCCACATCGCGCGGGGCGTCTGTGGCGCGATCCACGTCGTCGACGCGCTCTGATCGAGATCGTCTTCGCCGACGTCGGTCGCATCGACCGGCATCGAGCCCGCGGTCACGAACCACGACACGCTCATGCTCTCGCGTCGCGTGACGAGCGTCTGGCTCACCGGATCGAAGTACAAGTACGTTTCGGTCACCGGCCAGCTCGCGGTGATCGTGATGGTCGCGCCTGCAGGCACGGCCGTCGGATCGATCGCGGCGCCGGTGTGATCGGCGAGCTGCACCGCTGCGATCGTCGGGTTCTGATTCGCGACGTAGTCGAGCTGATATTCGTGCGCGATGTCGCCCGGCGCCGCCGCGAGGTTGCACGTGATTCGCGTGAAGCCGAACGCGAGCTCGACATCGGGCACCTGCGCGCGCACCGGCTGGTAGTAGCCGCCGGTCGAGTCCGGATCGCGCGGTCGAAACCCGGTCGTGGTGACGTCGGGACCGTACGTCTGGCACGCGTCCATCGGGATCGTCGCCATCGTCGGATCTGGAATCGGCGTGACCTGATCTTCGACGCAGCCGTCGGCGACCGCGTCGTCGGTCGTCGGCGGTTTCGGTGCATCGCACAGCGACCACGTGGGCATCTCGGCGAGCGGACCGCCGGGACCGACCACGAGCGCGGTCACGGCGATGTCGCTGCCGGGCAAGACTTCCGGCGGCTGCGAGACGACGGCGATCACGCGCGTATCGGTGACGAGATCGAGCCGCTGATCGAGCGCGGCTTGACAACCGAAAAGCAAGATCAGTAATGCGTACTTCACGGCGATAGCCTCAAGCCCGCGATCGCGAGGATCGGCAGGCTCGTCAGGTACGCCTTCTGCGAATAGTCGGCGTTGTAGATGATCTCCTCGGCGTTCGCGCGATCGGTGAGGTTCTGCACTTCGACGTACACGGCGGCGTGGATCCGGCCGACCGGGAACCGTCGCTCGGCGCGCAGATCGGCGGCGAAGAACGCCGGCAAGCGCACGCTGTTTTGCGCGCCCAAGATCGGCTGATAGCGGCCGCTCTCGCTGTCGAAGAACGCGCCGATCACCGGCGTGCGCGGCTCGCCCGTCGCGTAGCGCACGCGCGCGCCGAGTGTCCAATCGCCGTGCTCCCAGCCCGCGACCGCGATGAGCCCGTTCGTCTGATCGTGATCGAAGTATCGCCACGCCTGATCGGGCGCGTCCTTGCGCCGGCTGTCGGAGAGGTTGTAGCTGAGCCAACCCGACAAGCCGTGCCAGCCGAGCAAGCGCGTCGTGAGCTGGATGCCGTAGACGTAGCCGATGCCGTCTTGCGTCAGCGACGCCGCGAGCGGCGGCGTGACCGCGAGATCGCGTGCGACGAGATCGTCGAGCCAGCGCGCGTAGCCGGCGACCTCGATCGCGAGCGGCGCCAGCCGATACTGCGCGCCGGTCGTCGCGTGCCACGCGTCTTCGATCCCGAGCGTCGGCGTGCCGAACACGGCGCTGGTATCCGCGGGATCACGCGCCTGGTGATAGCGCCCGGCGTCGGCGCGTACGTCGAAATCGTCGGTGATGCGCACGCGCACCGAGCCGCGCGGATCTTCATCGAACAACAGCTGCTGGCTGCCGATCGCCGGCGTCTCACCGAGCCGCGGCGTGAGCCGGCTCGCCGTGAGCTCCCACGCATCGAGCCGCACGCCGAGCGTCGCGCTGACGCGGCCGACGCCGAAATCGATCGCGGCGTGACCGGCGGCGTCGATCGTGCTCGCGTGCCAGTCGTCGGCGTTGACGTCGTCGCCGGGCGGCTGACCGAACACGTGAATGTCGCCTTCGCGCGCCGGCACGGTCAGCGAGCCGAATCGCGACAACGCGGCTTCCGAGTCGTCGAGATCGACGCCGAGCGTGAGCGTGACCTTGTCGCCGAGCCGCTGCGATTGCACGCCGCGTGCGCCGCCGACCCATGCGCGCTCCGAGTCGCTCGCGCTGATCGTGCCGACGTCGAGCAGCTCGCTCGTGTAGTCGTGGCCGAACCACAACATGCCGAGGTCGTAGCCATCGGGCCGATCGCGCCGGACCGAGACCGAGCCGCGGATCGAATGGTTCTTGTCGAGATCGGATGTTTGCGTCGCGGGATCGTCGGAGACCAGCACCTGATCGAGCGAATCGAGCGAGCCGATCACCCACGCTTTGAGCACGAAGTCGTCGCCGAGCGGCGCGCGCGCGACGAGCTGCGCGTCCGACCACTTCGGTAGCGGCGCGTTCGGCGCGAGCTGTTGCGGATTCTCGATCAGCCCGATCGCGCGATCGAGCCAGCTGTAACGCACGGCCGCGGCGATTGTCGCCGCGCCGATCGTCTGCTTCGCCTCGGCGCTCGCGTCGAGCACGTCGGCCTGCACGCGCCACGCGGGCAGCTTGGCGGGATCGGCGAGATCGATATCGATCACGCCACCGATGGCGCCGCCGCGATCGACGCCGAACGCGGCCGGCGTCAGGTGCACGTCGCCGATCACGTCGTTGCCGACCGCCGAGCGATAGCCGCCGAGGTGATACAGCGCGGGCACCGGCACGCCGTCGACGAACACGCGCGTCTCGTTCGGCGCCGCGCCCCACACGACGATCTCGGACGAGCCCGCAGACGGCCGCGCGACCGCCGGCAGCGACTGCACGACTTTCGCGGCATCGCCGCCGCCGGGCACCGAGCGCGCGAATGCCGCATCGACGGTCGTCTCGCCCGCGCTCGTCGGCGCGACGTCGTGGACCTCGATCTGCTCGCCCGCGATCTCGAACGACACGTCGGCGCGGCCTTTGAGCACGACGCGCTGGTGCGTGCCCTGCACGTCGACGATGTACGTGCCGGCCGGGAGCTCGAACTCGAACGTGCCGTCGTCACTGGTCGCGGCGAGCTGACCGGCGACCGCGACGATCGCGCCGGCGATCGGCTGCTGTGACGTCTTGTCGATCACGACGCCGTGCAGCGTGTCGGCCGCGGCAACGCCGCCGATCGCGATCAGCGCGACAAACGCCTTCATGGCAGATCGAACGTCAGCGCCGTGATGCCAGCACCGGCGCCGTGCGGCGCGAGCGTGTCGTCGGGCGTCGCGATGCCGCGCGTGGCGCCGATGTCGCTGCCTTCGGAATCGGCCTCGACGTACCAGTACGCCGACGCGTCCTTGCACAGCGAGCGCGTATCGACGCGAACGGTGTACGTGCCGCTCGGGATCACCGGCTGGATCGTCATCATCGTGTTCGGATCGACGCGCGGCGTCCAGATCACGTGCTCGGCCGGCGCGCCGTCGTACGTGCAGTTCGCGTTCGCATCTTCATCGAGCCAACCGCTCGCGAGGATCTCGTCGCGCTCGATGCTCGGATCGATCGGATCGCCGCCCGCCGGTGGCGCGGTCCACGTGCTCGGCTTGCCGCTCCACACTTCGTTGCCCGAGCCGTCGATCACGTGGAGATCGAGATCCGCCGTCGAATTCCACAGCAGCGTGATCACGAGATCGCCGCTCGGCGACGGCGTCGCGAGTGCCATGTACGGCAGCGTCGCGGGCTCGCCGATGTTGCCGTCGGAGTCGACCGCCGCGACGACGAGCGTGAAGTTGCCCTGCGGCGCATCCAACGAGAGCCCGATCGTCGCGGTGAGCGTCGCGTCGTCGGGATTTTCGATGTCGGGCGGCTGCGTCGTCGCGATCCACGTGCCGGGCTCGCCTTGGATGCCGATGATCGCGCCGGTCGCCGCGCCGTCGAACAGCGCGCTGATCGTCTCGCGCGTCTCGCCAATCACGATGCCGGTGTGCTTCTGCGACAGGTTCAGCGTCGCCGGGCCGCCGCTCGGATCCGGAAACGCGCCGGGCCGAAACTGCGCGCCTTGCACGACGAGGTCGTTGCCGTAGCCGAGATCGGGCGTCGCGCCGCCGCTGCAGCTGAACGCGAGCACGGCGAGCGCGGCTGCCTTCAAAATTCGACCTGCCCACGGATCGTCAGGCGATCCGCTTTCTCGCTCGTCGGCAGGCCGTTGTCGGCGATGCCGAGCGGGTTGCGCACGCGATCGTATTCGAGCGAGAGCCGCGCGGTATCCCAACGCGCACCGACGAGAAATCCCCACGTCGAGAAGATCTGCTGCGTCTGCACGACCGAGACGCCGACGGTCTCCGACGCATCGCGATCGGCGTTGTAGTAGTCGTAGCGAATTCCGGCGAGCGCGTGCGGCCCGACGTTCTGCACGACGTCGATCGAATAGCCGAGCTCGCGCAGATTTCGCGACGCGTTCACCGGATCGGCGTAGATCACGCCGCGGTCCAAGTTCGTCGCGATCGCACCTTCGAATTCGAACGTGCCGCGACCGATCGCGCGCAGGCACCACTGCAACGAGGCATCCACGTCGAGCGCGTCGCGGTGAAACGATTGCGACGGCTCGCCCGGCTGGCCGGGCACGACGGTGAGCTCGGTGGTCTGCACCATGCCGTCTTGATTTTGATCGACCCAGACGATCTGATCCTTCGTCGGCAGCTGGCCGGGATGCAGGCCGCTGCCGTCGAGCGCCGATACGCCGGCGGCGAAGACTCCGCGATGTGGCAGCTCGATCTCGGTGCCGAGCCGGCCCATGAAGTCGTAGCTCGAGCTCGGATCGAGCCCTTTCCATTGCGTGTCGCCGACCGGTGCGCCGTTCATCGCCGCGAGCGAGTAGCGCACGATGCCGTACGCGCCCTTCGCGACCACGCCGCCATCGTCGTCGCCGGGAAACAGCGCCCGCAAGAACGTCGGCTGCTCCATGAACGTTCGAAACCGCGCGTTGCGTGGCACCTGCGAGCCGAACGGGATCAGCATGAGGCCGCCGCCGATCGTCAGCGCCTTCGAGTCGGGTAGCGTCCAGCCGACCATCGACGTGATGACGCGCGCGATCGGTCCGTTGACCGTGTTGCCGTCGAATTCGAGCTCGCCGAAGTACGCGTCCTTGGTCGCGGTGAAGCGCAAGAACCCGCGGCGCAGCTCGACCGTCTGCGTGTTGAGCGGCGCGCCGGTCGCCGGGTTCAGCTGATCTTGCGAATGCTGATCCCACGCGATGCCGTCGACTTCGATGAAGCCGTCGACATCGACCGCCCAGCCGTTGTGCGTCGTGAGCGGCTTGAGCACGTCCGCGTGTGCGAACGCCGGTGCTAGCGCGACGACTACGGCAACGCCGGCAACCCACCATCGACGAGCAACGGCAGGTTCGGGGTCAGGTAGATCTTCTGCGCGGTGGTGCACGCGTTGATGATTTCGTCGTTGGTGGCGCTGCCGCTTCCGAGGGTAAAGCACGAGGCGTCGGGTCCTCCGGTCGCGGGTGCGTCGATCATCGGTCCGACGGCAGCGTCGTTCTTCGTATTGTTGTTGCTACTGCCGCAAGCTGCGAGCGCGATGGCCGCGAAAATCGTGATGAGGCTACGCATGGTCTAGTACTCCTCGCAGTAGCCTTCGCGGCACACGCCGGTGGCACATGGGGTATTCGTGTCACAGGTCGCGCACGCGGTGACGTCGACGGTCGCTTCGTACTTGCAGACGCAGCTGCCGGGGCCGCCTGCCGCCGGTGCTGCCGGTTGGTACAGCGAGAGCGGACCGCCTTCGAACGAGCGTTGCACGCGCATCGCGCAATCCGGCACGAGGCCGACCTGCGCGACGATCTGCTGCGTATCGAAGTCGGGCGGGGCGATGCCGGTCAGCGTGACGTCTTGGTTGTTGATGATGTCGATGACGTAGCGCGCGGTCTGGTTGAGCGGCGTGCCTTGCGGATAGTCTGCGGTCGCGGTGCCGTCGGTGAAATCCATCCACACCGTCGGCGACCACACCGTGTAGTGACCGTCGCGCAGGTTTTGCTTGTCGCGCGACGTCTCGGTCGAATCCGGGAAGTACGCGGCGTACTGGTGGAACGCGCGGAACGCGAGCACCTGCAGCGATGCGCGCAGCGTGTCGTAGACCTCGGCGCCGATCATGCCGATCGCGGCGCCCGGGTTCGTCGAGCCTTCGAGCGCGGCGACGACTTGCGGCGAGCCCGACTCCTGGACGCCGACAAACTTCGACGCGGGGATCTGCACGTTCGCACCCCATGCGAGCAGCGTGCTCGTGCCGTTCTTGCGGATGAACACCTGCATCGCGTCGGTCCACGGCGCGAGCGACGCGTTCATCGCCTGCAGCATCGTCGGGCCGAACCCGAACAAGAAGTACGCTTCTTCGGCGGCGATCGCGTTCGCGGTCGTGCCGCGCGGCACCGCGAGCACGTAGGCTTGCTTCGGGCCGAGGCCGCCGGTCTGGTTCTGACCGGTCTGCGACGCCGGGCTGCCGGCCAAGTAAACCGTCGTCGGTTGCGGCGGCGGGTTGCACGCGCTGTTGTAGAGCGCCGAGTTGGTGATGTTGGGGACGACGCCGCCTGCGGGCAAGTTGCACGTCGCCGCGCCATCGGTCGTCTGCCACGTCGGATCGACGGTGGCCGACGGCACGTAGCTCATCGTCGTGACGTTCGCGCCGTTGCTACCGTCGCCGATCTTGCCGCCGACGTACGTCAGGTTGATGTTGGTGCACGATGGCGCCGTCACCCAGACCAACGAGATCGCGGTCGCGTTGTCACTCAACGCTCGACCGAGGTTGAGCATCAGGTTTTGCTGCGTGTCACCGCACTGAATGTAGACGGGGCTCGGCAGCGTGCTGCAATCGACGACGGGCGGCAGCGGTCCACTCGCGTTCGCGCTGCTCGCGATCGCGAAGACCATCGCGGTAGTAAATAACGAAGTTCGCATCGGCATTCCTTTGCCCGCGCAGCAAGTCCAGTGCCGCGCGATGCATCGCCGACCTTGTAACAGCGACTATGACTCGTGGTTACACCGACATTACACATGCGGTTTTCACGACGAACGCCTGGGACTGCGTTGGGGGTGAAGACTCTCCAGGCAACGCATGCGTTGTCACATCCGCAATATCGATACACGCAGGTTACGCGAGGCACGCGACTTGCTGCACCATGCTGTCATGAGGGTGAGATACGCCGTGGTGTGTCTGCTCGGTGCCGGCTGCATGGTCGGGTCGAATCCGTCTGACGACACGGCCGGCTCGGGCAGTGACGGCAGCGGCGTGAGCTTGTCGTGCTCGCTCGATAGCCAGAGCTCGGGGCAGAACTTCGACGCGGTTCAAGCCGAGATGTGCAACGTGCCCGGCTCGATGGGCGCGAGCCACTGGTATCGCGGCTTCGGCAACTTGCCCGGTGACATGGAGTACGTGCAGCTCGAGCTGTGGGACGGTCGCGGCGCGTTCACCGGCACCACCGTCACGCCGGGCACGTACACGATCGGCGGATCCGACGCGGATTACACCACGTGCGGCGTCTGCGTACGCGGCCTCGGCGGCAAAGGCGAGGCGACGCAGACCGAGTACTTCGCGACGTCGGGCACGGTCGACATCACGATCGCTAGCGACCTTGCATTCGACGCCGTGGTCAACAACATCAGCTTCGTCGAGGTCGATCCCACGACGTACGCGGCAAGTGGATCGTGCACGGCGCAGCTCGCGAGCGTCGCGCTGTCCGGAACGACCACGGTCATCGGCAACGCCGGAAGTGGCGGCGGCGGTGGCGGCGGCGGCGGCGGCGGTGGCGGCGGCGGCGGCGGTGGCGGTGGCGGTGGCGGTGGTAGCGAGACGAACTGTCCGACGACGATCGGCGATCTCTAGATCGATGCGCTCGACTCTCGGCTTTGCGTTCATCGTCGGGCTCGTCGTCGCCGCGTGCAGCAGCTACTCGTCGACGAAAGTCGACGGTGGCGAAAGCAAGTGCGCGGGCAACATCTACGACCCGTGTGGCTCGAACGGCGACTGCATGTCGAACTTCTGCCACGACTACAACGGCGCGGGAATCACGGTCTGCACGGTGACCTGCACCGCCGGTGACAACTCGACGTGCCCGATCGACATGACCGGGTCGAACGGGTTTTGCAACAACATGGGCAACTGCAAGCCCTCCGAAGCGAACGTCTGCGGCTCGTGATCATTCGCTCGCTCGCGATCGTCGCGCTGGTCGTCTCGTTTGGGGGCGTCGCGTACGCCGACACCGGCTCCGCCGGATCGGATGCGGGCTCGGCTGCTGCTGCTGCACCGACGAGCAACGTCGAGCCGTCGGCGCCGACCGGAATGAGCGAAGCCGATCTCGAGCAGATGTCGCACGCCGAGGCGATCGAGATCTACGACGAGCGTCCCGACAAGCCGTTCGATCGCGACACCGAAGTGCGCCTGACCGGCGAGCAGCTCGCCGCGCGTGGCGCGACCGATCTCGGCGCCGCGCTCGCGTTGCTCCCCGACGTGACCGTGCGCGACGCCGGCCGCGGTGGCACCAACCTCGACGTCCGCGGCGCGCGCAAAGGCTCGGTCAGCATCTTCATCGACGGCGTGCTCGTCAGCGACCCGTACTACGGGACGTTCGACGTGTCGTCGATCCCGATCACCGACATCGTCCAGATCCGCGTCGCGACCGGGCCGCAATCGCCGATCGACGGTGCCGGCGGCAACGGCGCGGTGATCGAAGTGCTGACGCGCGACGCGATCGGCCCGCAGCTCGTGATCGCGCGGTTCACCGGCGACACGTTGCCGAGCGCCGGCGTGACGGCGACCGCGCGGGTCTCGTTCTCGCCGCATTGGGGCTTGCGCGTCTCCGGCGCCGGCAACGCGTCGTTTCACGCGTTCGACGTCCCCGACGGGATGCCCGACCTGCCGGGACAATCGCACTACGGCACGGGTGCCGCGCGGCTCGAGTATCGCGACACCGACACGCGCATCGCGATCGACGGCTTCATCGACGAGCGTCACTATTTGTCGCCGCCGTCGGACGACGAGACGTCGCAACAGGTCTTGCTCGTCGATCGCGAAGCGACGAAGCGCGCGAGCATCAAGATCGATCAGCAAGCAGGCGCCTGGCAGCTGCAGGGCGAGGGCTGGCTCTATCATCTATATCGCCGCTCGCTGTATTTCGGCGATGACACGGTCTCGGTGGCGGACGAAGCCTCGCTCGAAGCGCTCACCGCGTTTCGCAGCGGCGCGATGGCGCTCGCGACGCGACCGCTCGGCAAGGAGTGGCGCATCGCGATGTCGGGCTGGATCGATTACGACCAGGCCGACGTCAAAGATCTCGCGGGCGACGACACCAAAGCCTCGACGACGATCGCCGAGCTCGCGGCAGACGCGCAGTACGAGCACAAGACGATCCGGCTCGACGGCGCGGCCGGCATCGCGCTGCCCTTCATCTATATGGGGCCGAATCCGTGGCCCGAAGGCAAGTTCGACGCGAAGTGGCGACCGAGCTACGGGTCCCTGACGATCGAGGCGATCGTCGGTCGCAAGGGCCGCATCCCGAGCTTGCGCGAGCGCTTCGATCCGTTGACCGGCAATCCCTCGCTCGGTCCGGAAATGATCGACGACTTCGAGCTCCGCGCGATCGAGCAGCTCACCGAGCGACTGCGGCTCGAATTCGCGCCGTTCTACAAGCACCAGACCGGAACGGTGCGCTCGTCGCCGAACCCGGCCGACGACGGCCGCTTGATCAACCTCGGCGTACTGCAGCTCTACGGCTTCGATCTGATGGGACGCGTGCAGGTCGAACGCCGCGTCGAGGTCGGCGGCGCGTGGAACTACATCCATGCGACGAGCGACGTCGATCCGACCGATCCGATCGATCGCCTGCCGCACAACAAGGTCGAAGGCTGGGTGCAGGTCACGCCGGATCCGCACATCTCGGTGATCGGCCGCGTGATGTATTTCGGCGAGAGCGTCGATCAGAACGTGCCGTTGCCCGGCAACACGACGCTCCAGCTGACCGCGACCGCCCCGATCAACAAGACCTGGCTCGCCGTCGTCAAATGCGAAGATCTCTTGAACGCAGCGCCGGAGATTCGCGCGGGGTATCATACGGTCGGTCGCGTGGTCTCGTTCGTATTGCAAGGCACCTGGCAGTGAAGCGTGCGGTCGCGTGTGCGTTCGCGCTGCTCGCGTGCAGCTGCGATCGTCGCGAGCCACAGCGCGAGGCGCCGGTGACGATTCGCGTCGCCGTGATCGGCGGCATGGTCGAGACCGGATTCTGGCGCGACCTCGCGGCGCGCTACGAGCTGATGACCGGCAACAAGATCAACATCGTCGCGAGCGGACCGAAGCAGGTCGTGATCGACGCGTTTCGCAAAGGCAACATCGATCTGATCACGATGCACTCGAGCGACGCGATGATCGATCTGGTTGCCGACGGGCTCGCGGTCGATCCGCAGCCGTGGCTCGAGAACGACATGATCATCGTCGGGCCGACCGACGATCCCGCGCAGATCAAAGGCGAGCACGACGCCGCGACGGCGGTCGGCAAGCTCGTCGCCGCGAAAGCGCCGTTGCTCATCGATGCGAGCCTCGGCGCCGATGGCGTGCTGCACGATCTTGCCGACGCGGCGCACGTCTCGCTCGATCCCACCGCGACCGTGATGTTCGACGGCAAGAACCAGCACGAGCTGATGTCGCGGACGGCGGCGCTGCACGCGTACACGATGGTCGGCCGGATCCCGTACCTCGACGGCAAGCTGCACGCCGACGGCATCGACATCATGGTCAGCGGCGACCACCGGATGCGCCGGCCGTTCCTCGTCGAAACGGCGACCAACGCGCCACCGGCCGCGCGCGATCTCCAGGAGTTCCTGCGCGCGCCCGAGACGCAGGCGTGGATCGGCACGTTCGGCAA
>DASXEF010000464.1:0-6158 GCA_036490255.1 Kofleriaceae bacterium | reverse complement strand
TCGGATCATCGATCGTCGTCGGTTCGGAGACGCAGCTCGCGCAGAAACAGAGCAACAGCAGACAGGTTCGCATGCAGATCGAACGAAGCCGCCGCCGGATCTTCCCGACTACGATTCGACGACGCGCGTGATCCTGCGGTCGGGCACGAGCCACACGATCGCGATCGCGACGTAGATCGCCGCGGCGATCCACGAGTGCACGAATGCGAGCCCGATGGCGGCGGCGTAGCCGATCGACGACATCCGGCCCTTGAGATCGCCGCCGATCGCGCGGGCGAGTGGAGAATCGGGACCGTCGCCGCGAATGATCGCGCGCTGCAAGAGCAGCCACGTGTTGCCGGCGGCGAGCAGCACGACGCCGTACGCGGCGGCCGGTACCGCCGCTTCGGGATATTCGCCGAACCACGCGGTCGTGATCGGCACGAGCGACAGCACGAACAGCAGCGCGAGGTTCATCCAGATCACCCAGCCGTCGACGCGCTTCACCGTGTGCAGCAAGTGGTGATGGTTCGCCCAGTAGATGCCGACGTAGATGAAGCTGACCGCGTACGCGGCAAAGCTCGCGCACAACGGGCGCAGCGCGTCGAGGTCCGAGCCGTGCGGCACTTTCAGCTCGAGCACCATGATCGTGATGATGATGGCGAAGACGCCGTCGCTGAACGCCTCGAGCCGAGCCTTGCCCATGGTTATTTCGCGAGCGCGGTGTCGAGCAGTTTGTCGAACACGTCGGGCTGATCGAGCATCACGAAGTGCTTCGAGTTGCCGACGAACTCGAGGTCGACGCCTTTGATCGGATCGACTTGCGTGTGCCAGGCGGCTTGGAGCTTGTCGAGCGGCAGCTCCGATCCGGTCGCGGCGACGATCGTCACCGGCATCGCGATCTTGCCGAGGTCTGGGCGCAGATCGAGCGCGATCATCTCGCCGAACGCGGCGCCGATCGTCGGCGGATCCGACTTGCCGGCGGCGTCGATCAAGCGCTGCAGATCATCGGGATTGGTGACCCACATCGACAGCAGCGGCTTCATCTGCTCGACCATTTGCGCCGGCGTCGACTTCGCCATCTGCTCGGCCGCCGCTTTGCCCTGCGTCGCCGCGGTCTCCGACGTGACCGATGGATCGATCACCGCCGCGAGGAACGGGAAGCCATCGACGTCGACGACGCCGGCGATATCCGGATCGGTCTCGGCGAGCCACAGCGCCATCACGCCGCCGAGGCTATGACCGACGACGATCGGCTTCTGTAAATTGTTCGCCTTGATGTACTGCACGATCTGGTCGTGCACTTGCTGCATGAACGGCGGCGCGATCGGCGGCGCGCCGGCGAATCCGGCGAGCGTCAGCACGTGCGATTGCACGCGTCCGGTCAGATGCGCGACTGCGTGGTCCCACACGCTCGCCGGGGATGCCAGCCCGGGGATGAAGATGACCGGGCGTCCCGTGCCGATGACCTTGACGGTGAACGCCGTCGGCGTGAACGCGCTCGCGCTCGGCTTGGCAGGCTGTTGCGGTGCGGGCGTCGATGCGGTCGCCGAACACGCGGCGACGAACAAGACCAAGGCGAGCTGCTTCACGCCTCGCGCTGTATCACGACGCGAACACGCCGTGGAACGTGATCGGCACGTGGTGATCGATCCAGATCTTCGCGACCGGTCCCGCGGCGATGCGCTCGGCCGCGTACACCGCGACGTATGCCGCATCGTGGGTGTGACACAGCGCGAGCAGATGGCCGTCGACGTAGAGCGGCTCGCTGATCTTTTCGTCGCTCGGCAAGACGTGAGCTTCGATCGCGCCGGTCGGGCGAATCGAACCGATCGCGCCGAGGTTGTCGAAGCTCGCGTACGCGACCGCGTGCTCGCGGCCCTTCACGCCCGGCGCGACGGTCGGGAACTCGCACGCGCGATCTGACACGGGCTCGGAGCGCAGCCGCTTCGCGGCGAGATCGATCGTCGCGCGGTGATAGCGGCCGTCGTTGATCGACTGGCCGTCGCCGATCTCGCTGAATGACCGGAAATCGGGATAGTGCACGTAGTCGATCACGAGCTCGTCGCCACGGCTGAACGCGTTCGCGAAGTGCCATTGATAGAACGCGTCGGTCGCGAACCGGATCGTCTCGTGCGGGCGATCGATCGGCATCGCGATCACTTCGGTGCCGTGCTCGGGTTGCCAGCGAAACCACTTGTCGAAGCCGCCCGTCTGCAACATCGCGCGTGGCACGTCGACGCGCACCGGCGACACGAACCAGATCAGGTGCGTCTCGGTCGCGATGAAATCGTGCAGCATCACCGGCGCGGTCAGCTCGACCACGCCGACCTCGCGCACGGCGCCGGCATCGGGCAGCTCGTACGCGTGCAGCCGCGAGCGCCGGCCATACTCGAGGCCGAAGTTGTAGATCGCGTTGCGCGCGTCGACGCGATGCGGATGCGCCGAGAACGCGCCGCGGATCACGCCGAGATCGGTCTCGCCGATCATCGCGAGATCGGCCGGCGACAGCTCGGTCGGCTTCGCGCCTTCCATCAGCGCGAACAAGCGGCCCTGCCACATCACGACGCTGGTGTTCGCGGTGTTCTTGTTGCGGCCGCGCAGCGTGTTCGCGATGCGCCGCGGCCACGGCGTGCGAGAGCCGTACAAGATCTTGCCGGCGGCGCGTTCGCGCAAGAGCCCTTCGCTCGGCGTGATGATCGACGCGCCGAGCGCCTTGCCATCGGCGATCCGCACCGCCGTGACCGCGCCGTCGCCCTCGAACGGATGCGAATACAGCTGGCCGTGCTGGCCGAACTGACCGGGGCCGTTGCGATACAGCGTGCCGCGCAACGCGGCCGGTAACGTGCCCTCGACGCGCAGCGGCTCGAAGCCGTGCTCGCGCGCGAGGTTCTTCGACCACATGTCGAGCACGAGCGAGCTCGACGACGACGGTACCTTTGCAGCTGCGACCATGTGAACACTGTAAACATTGCCACCTTGACTCCGCAAGCCGAAAAGTGAACACTGTAAACATTGGCGACCAAGCGCGCGTACCACCACGGCAATCTTCGTGAAGCGCTGATCGCGGCGGCGCTCAAAGAAGTCGCGCGCAGCGGTCCCGAGGCGTTCTCGCTCCGGTCGGTCGCGCGGCGCGCCGGCGTGTCTCCGCCCGCGGTCTACCGCCACTTCGCCGACAAGGACGCGCTGCTGGCCGCCGTGGCAGTCGACTGCAGTGAACGAATCAGCGCGGCGATGCGCGACGCGGTTGCCAACGCGCCCGACGATCCGCTCGAGCGATTTCGCGCGACCGGGATCGCGTACGTGCAGTTCGCGGTCGAGCACCCCGAACATTTCCGCGCGATGAGCTCGCCGGGGCTCGCCGCGCACACGCCGCAGCTGCAACGGCTCCGGTTCGAAGCGCGCGATCGCGAGGAGCGCGAGTCGCTCGTCCGCGCCCAGCAAGCCGGCAAAATCGCTGCGGTGCCGATCGAAGAGCTCATGCTCGCGGCGTCGAGCATCGTGCACGGCCTCGCGCAGCTGATCGTCGAAGGCCGGCTCGGCGACGTCGATGTCGCGGCCGCGCGCCGGTTCGCGTTGTCGGTGACTGCGGTGCTCGGCGCGGGTCTGACGCCGCGCGCGGAAGCGTACGACGATCCGCGCGGCGTGCTGACGTTGCCGGCGACGCGCAAGAAGCGTGGAACGAGCTAACGCGCGGGCGATCGTCACCGGGAAGACATCGGTGGTGCCGCGCGAGTGGCGACCACGCTCGCTGCTTGCGAGCTTCGAAGCCAGGGCACGGCAGCGGCAGCGGCACGGCCGTTGACCTGCGACTACATCGAGAAAGACGACTCGACGAACGATGTCTACACGCGGACGGCGAGCGTTCGACCGCGAGGTGCTCGCGCGCTCACGACCGCGAGCCGCCTAGATCTTCGCGATCACGTCGTCGGCCCAGCGGATCGCCTCGTACCACGCGACGAACACCGTCTGCGCCGACACGTTGATCGCCGCGCCGCTCCGCAGCTCGCCACGCGCCTGATGACGCACGGTATCGACGATCTTCGCCGCGGTCGATTTCGAGTCGCCCTCGAGCGCGTCGCGTACGAGCGGCGCGATCGCCATTTGCGAGAGGATCTCGTGGAGCGGGCGATCGAGCACGGCGTCGAGCAGCGAGAGCAAACCCGCCGTGAACAGCTGATCGCTCGCGAGGTTCGCGTGCCTCGCGAGTGCCTCGCACATGCGCGCGCGGATCAGCGACTGGCGCGCGAGCTCGAGCGGTTTGTCGTCGAAGCCGGCGACCATCACGAGCACGATCAGTGCTGCGACTTGCTGCACGCCGAGGCGCAGCACGGCTTGGCGCACCGAGCCGATCGGTTGGCCAAGCGAGAACGCGGCCGAGCTCGCGAGCCTGAACAGCCGCACGGCGAGCCCGACCTCGGATGCGATCAGCGTCTCGATCTCGCGCAGGTCGAGCTTCGCGCTGTACAGCGCCGACAAGATCTTCACGAGCGCCGCGCGGTCGTGCGGCAAGCGCTGCGTCTTCGAGATGATCGGCATCTCGAGGAAATGGCCCTGGAACAAGTAGAAGCCGAGGTCGCGCAGGAACGTGTGCTCGTCGTGCGTCGAGATCTTTTCGGCGACCATGACGGCACCGGTCGGCTTGAGCTCCGCGTATTGGCGCGCGATCTCTTCGCGCGGCACGTTGAGCACGTCGACCTTGATCGCCCACGCGAGGTCGAGCAGCGGACGCGTCTCTTCGGTGAGCACGAAGTCGTCGAGCGCGATCTTGAAGCCCTCGGCTTGGAACCGCTCGAGCGACGTCAACAGATCGGGGGTGACCGGCACGTTCTCGAGCACTTCGATCACGGTGCGATCGGGCGGCAGCGGGATCGGATAGCGGCCGAGCAAGAACGCTTCCGGCAAATTCACCCACACCGGCACGTTCGGCGCGAGCAGGTCGAGCCCGAGCTCGACGAACGCGTTGAGCATCGTCTCGGCGGTGGCTTTGTCGGCGTCGGAGAACCGCGCGCGATTCTCGTCGCTGTTGCGATAGAGCAGCTCGTAGCCGACGACCTGTAGCCGCCGATCGAACACCGCTTGGCGGCCGACGTATGCGTTCAGCGGTTCAGTCATACGTGACGACCGTGCGGATCGATTCCCCTTTTGCCATCAGCTCGAAGCCGTGATTGATGTCGTCCAACTTTAGCGTGTGCGTGATCATCGAATCGATCTCGATCTTCTTGTCCATATACCAGTCGACGATCGTCGGCACTTGCGTGCGGCCGCGGACGCCGCCGAACGCCGAGCCCTTCCACACGCGGCCGGTGACGAGCTGGAACGGGCGCGTCGCGATCTCCTTGCCCGATGCCGCGACACCGATGATCACGCTCGTGCCCCAGCCGCGATGGCAGCACTCGAGCGCTTGGCGCATCACGTCGGTGTTGCCGACGCACTCGAACGTGTAGTCGGCGCCGCCCTTCGTCAGATCGACCAGGTACGGCACGAGATCTTTCACAACTCCGTCTTGCGGGTTCACGAAGTGCGTCATGCCGTACTTGCGGCCGAGCGCTTCGCGCGCCGGATTGATGTCGACGCCGACGATCATGTCGGCGCCCGCCATGCGCGCGCCTTGGATCACGTTGAGCCCGATGCCGCCGAGCCCGAACACGACGACGTTCGCGCCGGGCTCGACCTTCGCGGTGTAGATCACCGCGCCGATGCCCGTCGTCACACCGCAGCCGATGTAGCAAATCTTGTCGAACGGCGCGTCGGGCCGAACTTTCGCGACCGCGATCTCGGGCAGCACCGTGTAATTCGAAAACGTCGAACAGCCCATGTAGTGCGCGATCGGTTTGCCGTCGAGCGAGAATCGGCTCGTGCCGTCGGGCATGAGGCCTTTGCCCTGCGTCGCGCGGATCGCGGTGCACAGGTTCGTCTTGTGCGACAGACATGATTTGCACTGCCGGCACTCGGGCGTGTACAGCGGGATCACGTGATCGCCTTTCGCGATCGACGTGACGCCGGGGCCGACGTCGACGACGACGCCGGCACCCTCGTGACCCAAGATCGACGGAAAGATCCCCTCGGGGTCGGCGCCCGACAGCGTGTATTTGTCGGTGTGGCAGAGCCCCGTCGCTTTGAGCTCGACGAGCACTTCGCCCGCGCGCGGCCCTTCGAGCTGCACGGTTTCGATCGTC
>DASXEF010000404.1:0-4237 GCA_036490255.1 Kofleriaceae bacterium | reverse complement strand
CGGCACATATCACCCCGAAGATGCCGCACATGAAACGGAGCGCAACATACACGGGCCAACGCCGTCGTGGATATAGTCGGCGCGGTGCGGCGATTCATTGCTCCGGCGATCGTGATCGCGGGGTGGCTCGTCGTCATCGCGATCGCCTATCCCGGCGTGATGTCGCTCGATTCCTTCGATCAGCTGCTCGAAGCCCGAGCGTGGTTCTTCACCGATAGTCACCCGCCTGTCATGGCCGCGTTGTGGGGCCTACTCGATCGCGCCATACCGGGCCCGATGCCCCTCCTGGTTCTGCAGACCAGCTGTTTTGTACTCGGAATCTTCCTGGTGCTGTCGCGTGCGATGGGGCGGATATCCGCTGCGATCGCCACGGTCGTCGTCGTGTTGTTCCCGCCGATTGTCACGCCGATGCTGGTGATCTGGAAGGACTGCCTGATGGCAGGGTTTCTCGTGTTCGGCGCCGCCGCGCTGACGAGCGAGCGCCGCCAGATTCGCGTCGCCGGTCTCGCACTGCTCTGGCTCGCGACCGCGCTGCGCTACAACGCGCTCGCCGCGACGCTGCCGCTGATCGCGATGTTGTTCACGTGGCGACCCGACGTGCGACCGCTCGTCCGCTACGCGCTCGCGATCGGCATCTGGCTCGGGCTGTCGATCACCGCGCTGTTCGCAAACGCCGTGCTGACCGATCAGCCGATGCACATCTGGCAGTCGTCGCTCGCGCTCACCGACATCGTCGGCACCGCGACGATGACCGGCGACGAGCTCTCCGATGCCGAGCTCGCGCCGCTACTCACACCGACCGGCATCCACGTCGATCACAACTATCAGCAAGCGCTGCGGGCGCACTACAAGCCGGCCGACTTCGCGCAGCTGATCGGGCCGCCGGATCCGTTGTGGAGCGTGCCGATCGACGGCTCGAAGCCGGCGCCGCAAGCTCAGGTCGACGCGATCACGGCGGCATGGAAAGCGATTGTCGTCTCGCATCCCGTCGCGTACGCCGAATACCGCTTCGACACCTTCGCCGAAGTGCTCGGCCTGCGCGCGAAGTTCAACGGCGTGACCGTGGTGCCGCACGCGACGCAGTGGGCGACGCTCGTCGCGTTCTACAAGATCCCGTCGGGCTGGCCGGCGGTGCAAACGCCGGTCGAGCACCTGCTCAAGGTCGCGTCGAAGCGCACGCCGCTGTATCGGCCGTACATCTACTTCGTGCTCGCGCTGATCTTGCTCGTCTTCGCGCGCAAATATCGCGACATCGCCGCGCTGTTGCTTTCGGGCATCGCGATGGAGCTGTCGCTGTTGCCGCTTGCGGTCACGCCCGACTACAGATATTCGCACTGGCTCGTGGTCACCACCTGTGTCGCGCTCTGCATGCTGGTCGCGCGAAGAGCGCGGACATGACGTGCATCGTCTGCGGCAGCGCCGGCATGCGCGCGCTCGGCCCGTACGCGCACTGCGCCTCGTGCGACTACTGGAGCTCGTCGTTGCCGCACGACGTCGCGAGCACGAGTGCGCCCGATAGCGAATACGAGTTGGTCTCGTACGAGCACACGCGCCGCGCGAACTACACCGCGATCCTCGATCTGCTCGGCCCCGGCCAAAACCTGCTCGAGATCGGCTGCGCCGATGGCTTGTTTCTCGAGCTCGCCGCCGCGCGCGGCTACGCGGTCGTCGGCATCGAGCCGAACGCGAAGATGACCGCCGGCAACAAGCACGCGCAGAATATTCGTGCCGGGTTCTTTCCGGACGCGCTCGGCGATTCACGCGAGCGCTTCGACGTGATCGCGCTCAACTGCGTGTTCGAGCACGTGCCCGACGCCGGCGCGATGATCGAAGACTTCAAGCGCTATCTCGCGCCCGGCGGTCGCGTAATGATCAATGTGCCGGTCGCGTCGGGGTTGATGTTCAAGCTATCGCGCGCGCTCTACGCGGCCGGCGTGCACTATCCGTTCGATCGGATCTGGCAGAAAGGCTTCGTCAGTCCGCACCTGCACTACTTCGCGACCGGCAATCTCGCGCGCCTGTTCTCGCGGCACGGCATGCAGCTCGCCGGCGAGCGCGACCTTGCTCTGTTCAGCCTCGGTGGCATGTACGCGCGCCTCAGCCTCGATCCGAACATTCGCTTCGTGCAGCGCTGGACCGCGCTCGTCGGCCTCTACGCGTACTACCCGGCGTCGCGGATCGCGCCCGACGCGCGTGCATACGTGTTCACGGCTGAACGTGCTGCTTGAATTCGTCGTGCGCGCGCCACGCGAGCTCGCCGAGGCTCATCGGATCGGTGTGCGCCGGCATGTAGCGATCGCTGATCGATGACGCCGCGGTAGCGATCACGAGCGCGAGCCCGACGAGTGCGCCGATCGTCGCATCGGGACTGCGCAGCGGGCTGTCACTGCGTTTGCGCGCGACGTACTCGACGCAGTAATACGCGGCCAGGCCGATCATCATGATCGCCAAGCACGCGAGCTCGAGCGACGTCCGCGGATACAGCTGCACGAGATGCGTGTGATAGAGCGAGCGCGCGTACCAGAACCGGAGTAGCCACGCGCTGGCGAAGATTGCGACGATCGCGACCACGGCCGAGCGCACGCGCGCGAGAGCGAGCGCGATGCCGAACGCGCCGAACGCGAACAGCTGATACACGCCGAGCCCTGCGACTTCGCCCGGCGGCGGCCACGCGCCAACCGTGCCCGGCAGATCGCCCTTCCACATCGCGAAGTACGCTGGATCGGTGATGACGTCGTAATAGATGTAACCGTCCTTCACCATCGGCGTGCCGGCCGGAATCGCCGCCGAGTAGGTCTCGATGTTCCACAGATAGGCCGCCAGCACGACGCCGAACACGACGAGCGTGACACCGCCGAATACGAGCGCGCTCCTCCAGCGGCCATCGCGCAACCTGCAGACGATCAGCGCGGCGGCCACAACGCCCGGCGCCGACCAGTGAAACCATCCCGAATACGCCAGGCACAACGCGCCGTATGCGATACCGAACAACGTGCCTGACTTGAGCAGCGAGTGCAGCGTCGCCTCGTCGGCACGGCGCAGCCGCGACAAGAACCGAATTGTCAGTGGCACGAACACGACGAGCACGATGTTCTCGTACGGCTTGTAAGGATCGAGCAGCGCGAGCATGGCGACGACCCCGATCGCGAGCGCCCAGCCCGGCCGGAGCACGCTACGCCACGCGAGATACGCGAGCGGCCCTGCGAGTGCCGTGATCGCGATCTCGAGATCCTTGAGCGCGTACAACGCCGGCTGCGCGGTGAGCTGCGTGTACGCGCTCAGCAGCCACGGGAATAGCGGCGGGTAGAATGGCGGCGGATAACGCGAGATGTCGTGCGCTGCGATCGCGTCGGCCCACATGCCGAGCGTGCCGCTATCGCCGGAATGCGCGTACAGGCAATATGGCGTCCCGCGCAGCGCGACGATCAAACCGCCGGCGACGAAGCCCGACGCCAGGCCGGCGAGCCCAGCGCAAACGAGCCGCGTCGCCGCTGGGAAGTGCAGGCGATAACGCGGCCGTGCGGCGACAACGAGCGCGACCAGCAGCGGCAGCGCAATCCACGCGAATCGCAGCTGAAGGCTCGCGAGCCCCGAGATCGCGCCAATCCGCTGCATCGGATCGACGCGAATGTGGGCCGCCAGCGTTGCGAGCACCGCCGACGCCGCGAAAGCTACCAAGCCCTCCAGCAGTGGCATGGTCCACCGACGACTGCTCATCACACGGCCCGCCGTAACCATATCGCAAACGCCTCGACTCCGTGATACGCCGCCACCTGGGAATGACCGCTGGCGATCGAGTCACCGCCGTGTTGCGCTGGCTAGCCAACCGCCCGCCGCGCGCGATCTTGATCGCCGGCTGGATCGCGTTCGTGCTCGGCTGCTATCCCGGTTACCTCAGCGTCGACTCGGCGCTGCAGCTGTACTCGGTTCGCAGCGGCGCCTATACCGACTATGCGCCGGTGATGACCGCGCTGTGGAGCGCGTGCGAATGGGTGTTCGCCGGGCCGTTCCCGATGCTGGTGCTGCAGAGCGGCCTCGCGCTGTTCGGGCTCTACGCGATCGGCGTGAAGCTCGTGCGGCCGCGCGCCGCCGCCGTCGTCGCCGTCGTGCTCGTGTTGTTCCCGCCAATCTTCGCGCCGCTCGCCGTGATCTGGCCCGATCCGCTGATGACCGCCGCGGTGATCGGCGGCGTCGGTGCACTGTTGCAGGCGAGCCCGCGCTGGAAGGCGACCGGCGT
>DASXEF010000376.1:0-3148 GCA_036490255.1 Kofleriaceae bacterium | reverse complement strand
CGCGCTCGACATCCCGGGCTCGAAGCGATCGACGAGCGCGTCGTACGGCGCGAGGCCACTCGCTTCGCCGAGCAGCGCCGCTTCTTGCCGCGCGCACTCGACGACGGGCCGCCAGTTCGCGAGAAATCCGGTCCAGTCGTTCGTCTTGCGCTGCGTTCGCCACGCGTGCTCGCAGCGCGATCCGGCGAGCGCCTTTTGCTCGACGAGCGACGCCGGCAACACGGTCGCGGCTCGCCATTGCCGCTGCATCTCGCGCAGCGACGCGCGCTCGACCGGATCGGTCGTGTCGTCGGCGGCACGTGCGAACGCGTCGCGCAGCGCCGGCGCCGTCAACGTGTCGTGCACGAGCACCGCGAGCTCGGCCATCGCCGCGCCGCGCGCGTCGTTACCCTTCGTCGGCATCATCGCCGCCTGATCCCAGCCGGCGATCGCGGCGAGATGTTGGTAGCGATACAGCTTCGTGAACGTCGTCACCAGCGCGGCGTAGGACATGCCTAGTGATACACCGCCGCTCGGATCGCTGCAGATGTCGGCAGCGTGCGGTTCTCGCCGGCAATGGTTTGACGGCTCGACCGCAGTGCGATGCGAGGCCTCTAGCATGCGTGGTGGAGGTCGTCCGTCATGATCCGTCTCTCCTGTTTGGCTATTTGCACTATCGCGTTCTCGTCCACGGCTCGCGCATCACCGGCGGAGTACACCGCGATTCGCGTCGACCAAGGGCTGGTCTACGTCGACGTCGGCAAGCGCAACGGCGTCGCGCCGGGTCAAGCGCTCGAAGTGATCGCGCACGAAGGCGGCAGCGACGCGTTTCATCTCGGCTGGGTCGTGCTCGAATCGTGCGGCGACAGCGTGTCGCTCGCGCGCGTGCCGAGCGATCTCGCGCCCTACATCAAGCAAGGCACGGTGTTGCGGATTCCGACCGCGAGCCAGAGCCCGCCGACGCCAACACCGACGCCAGCGCCGACGACAACGCCGCCGCCGCCGCCGCCACCGGCGATCGCGACGACGAAGCCCGCGGTCGCCGAAACCAAGCCGATCACGCTCGTCGCGACGACCGGGTTTCATCACGAAGCGCCGAGCTTGGTGCCGCCGGGCGTTCCGGTCGCGCTGTCGGTCTACGCGCCGTCGCCGCTCGCGCGGCCGATGGTGATGTATCGCGCGATCGGCGAGCACGTGTATTCGATGCTGGCGTTCGTCGCGAAGCCGGATTCGTATTACGTCGCGAAGCTGCCGGCGGCGACCGTGCAAGCGCCCGGGCTCGAGTACTACATCGTCGTCGATACGCCCGACCAACCGCGCCAGCTCGCGTTCGCGACGCCGGAGCAGCCCATGCGGATCGACGTCGAAGGTCGCTTCAACGAGACGACCGAGCTCGCGCGGTACGGCGTGCGCGACGAGATGTCGACTGATGCCGAGCTCGTCAACTACACGAGCCAGAACGGCCAACGCGATTACTACTATCGCGCAGAAGGCGATTATCTACACCGCATCTTCGGGGCCGTGTACTCGATGCGATTCGGCGCGGGCTACGTGCACGGCGTCGCGGTCGACGGCGACACCATGCCGACGACGGTCGGCTTTCTCTACGCGTACAGCGAAGCCGAGTTTCGCAGCGCGAGCTTTCCGATCGCGTTCATCCCGCGCGTGATCTTCGGCGTCGACGACAACGGCGTCGGCGGTGGCTTCGAAGCACGGCTCCGGCTCGGCGACGAGCTCGGGATGAACTTCGAAGGTGGCATCACGGTGCTCTCCGAGCTCGGGTTCGAGACGTTCACGCAGCTGACGATGCATCCGACGCGCAGCATCAGCGTCGCGCTCGCCGCGTATCTCGAGAACCTGCCGCTCGATAACGCGCTCGGATTCCGCAGCTACGGCGACGTGCGCTATCGCTTCGCACGCGCGACCAGCGTGCTCGTACGGCTCGGCGTCGCCGCTCGCAGCATCGACACGATCGGTCCCGACATCGGGCTCGGCTTGGCGCAGGGCTTCTGATGTACCGTCCGCGGCGATGCGAGCTATCGCCTTTGTCTTGATCGCCGCGTGCGGTTCTGCGACGCCGACGAGTCAGCCACCGACGGTCGCCACGGTACCCGCCGATGCCGCGGTGCCCGATGCGAGCCCCGATGCCGGTGTGCCCGCCGACGTCGCGAGCGCACCGGCGTGGATCTTTCGCTACAACGCGGCCGATCGGCTCGAGACGTGGACGCTGCGCTATCACGGCGGCATCGCCGCGCTCGACGTCCAGTCGAAGACCGGCACGTTGCACTATCTCGGCACGACGAGCGGCGACGAATCGATGCACGTCGACGTCGCGACCGGCAATGCGCGCATGGCGCTCGATTGCAAGCACGAGCAACTCGCGGTCGGCGCGACGTGCGGCGACAAGAAGGCCGCGAAGCAAGACGTGCTCGCCTGTTACCACCCCGACTTCAAGGCGCCGATGCCGTTCGGGCCCGCGCCCGGCGTCGAGTACGTGGCGACGCCGGCGTGCACCGGCTATCGCACTGCGAACTGAGCACCGCCGCATCGTGCACGCAACGGGCCATCGCCCTCATCGAGAGCTGCGAGTGAGGCCGACGGCGAAGTCGCGACATCGCTGCCACGCCGCCCCGACATCCTCGATAGAATGCGTCGGTGAGGACCTGGGCGCTCGCCGTGCTCGCCGCTTGCTCGTTCAAGCCGACTGCAACGACGAGCGACGGTAACGTCGACGGCGCGAGCGCGATCACGGCCGACGCGGCCGCGTGGTGGAACGACGCGTGGTTCGAGCGCGTCCCGATCACGATCGAGAACGCCGGCACCGCGACTCTCGGCAGCGGTTTGCAAGTCGCCGTGTTCCTCGATCTTGCGGGCGCGCCGTGCGCGAGCACCACTCCCTACGACGAGGTGCGCATCGTGTATAACGCGACTGACCTGCCACGCGTGATCGATGCGCTGCCGACGATGAACGCGACGTGGTTCGGGCTCGTCGCGGCGCTCGATGCCGGCGCGACGTCGCGCGGCGAATATTGGCTGTATTGCCGCAACGGCAGCGCCACGCCGGTCGGCGATCAGGGCTCCGCGGTGTTCGACTTCTACGATCCGTTCGACACGCTCGACGGCGGTCGCTGGCAGATCGTCAACGGCGCGACGGCGACCGGCGGCATGC
>DASXEF010000350.1:0-2291 GCA_036490255.1 Kofleriaceae bacterium | reverse complement strand
TCGGATCGAACACGCCGCCGGCGAGATCCGTGCGCCCGCACGCCGCGCACGCCTCGAGCGCCTGTTGATGACCGGCGAGCTCGAGCAAGTACAGCTCGACGAAGCGCAGCGCCGCCGGCGACGGCCCGCCCTCCGCGAGGGATTGCCACAGCGCGACAATCAGCTCGAGCGCTTCCGGCTCGGGCTGTTCGGGCGGCACGATCGCGCCGGCGATCTCGGCGACGTAGCTCGCATGCGCGACCGCGATCACGTCGCTCGCGAGCGTCGTCCACTCGCGCTCGACGTCGGCGGATTCGAGCGTGAACAGCTCGCCGCGCGATCGCGACAGCTGGAAGCTGCCGAGCACGAGCAGCTGCAGCGCGCCGGCGAATCGCCGCTGCGATTTGCGCGCGCCGCGTGCAACCGCGCTGATCCGGCCGTGCTCGGCGGTGAGCAGCGTGAGCATGAGATCGGATTCGCGCAGCGGGATCGCGCGCAACACGATGCCGCGCGTGGACTGCGCGGTCACTACACGAGGCGATGCGACAATGTCGTCATCGTCGTCGTCGGCGTCGGCGTCGCATCGCGCATCGTCACGCCATCGCCCGACAAGCTCGGCCGCCGCATCAAGTAGCTCAGCGTCAGCGTCGCGGCGATCAGCAAGATGATGACGGCGAGCGTGAGCCCACCTTGCCGCGTCGACTTGTCGTCGCGATCGAGCAAGATCGGCGGCAAGAACGACACGCGGTTCGGCGTCTTCATCGACTCGCGCGCTTCGCGCTCGAGGTCGGCGGATTCCGGATCGGCATCATCGATCGTGAGCGTCGGCGCGACGAACACCGGCGTTTTCGCAGCTGCGAACGTCGGGCGGCGCCACGGCACACTCGCCGCGACCGGCGGCATCGTCGGCTGCCACGGCGTGAGATCGACAACCTCGATCGCAGGCTCGGCCGCGACGGGTTCAGCATCGGCGACGGCTTCGGCGACGGGTTCGGCGACGGCGACGGCGACGGGTTCGGCGACGGCGACCGGTTCGGCGACGGCGACCGGTTCGGCGACGGCGACGGCGACGGGTTCGGCAACGGCGACGGACTCGGGCTCGGGCTCGGGCTCGGACTCGGGCTCGGGCTCGGGCTCGACGGCGGCCGCTTCGATCTCGACCGGCTTCTTCTTCCGCGCTCTCGGCGCGCCGGTTCCCGCGGCCTTCTTGCGCGATCGCTTCTTCTTCGTCGTCGGCTCGATGACTTCCGGCGCGACTTCGATAACGGCTTCGACAACCGGTTCCGCAACGTCGACGACTTCGACCGCCGGCTCGACGAGCACTTCCGGTTCGTCGGCGACGACAACCGGCAGCGCTTCAGCCGGCGTCGCTTCGAGCTTGCGCGCCGCGATCGGCGCGAGCTCGCTCATCGTCTCGACCAGCGCGCGCGCGACCGGAGTAGAGATCCCGTTGCAGGCGCCGTAGCGCTGCAGCGCCTCTTGTTCGTCGAGCCCGACGCAGCGAGCGACGCTGCGCACGAAGCCGCGAACGAACACCTCGGCCGGCAAGCCGTCGAAGCTGCCGGCCTCGAGCTGCTCGAGAATGCGCGGCTGGATTTTCGTGATGCGCGCGACGTCGTCGAGCGAGAGCTTGCGTTGCGCGCGTCCTGCGCGAAGCCACAACGCCAAGCTGGTGCGCGGATCGACCGTCGACAGGGATCGGTTTGGTCGCAGGTCCGCGCGCGGTTCCATCAGTGTCCCAAAGCCTGCCCATCGGCGCGGCACTGCGAAGCGATGCAGCTGTGTGGCGACAGCTTGAGGCAGGCGTCGCGCGCCACCTTCGCTTCCACCAAGAGTCCTTGTTGCAGCCGAGTCTTCATCAGGTAGTAGCTGGCTTCCTGAGACCCACAAGACGGATCATCGGATGCCGTCTGGAACAGTTCAGCGGCTTTTTCCCATTCCTGACGCGCGAAGTAAACCCTCGCTAGCCGATAAGTTGCAACGCACATCTTGGGTTGGAACTGACGGGCCTCGCGCAGCTCTTTCGCGGCCTGCACGAAGTCGTTTTCGTGGAACAGCGACCACCCCAAATGCGCGCGGATCAGCGCCGGGTTGTCGAGCCGCATCGGGAACTCGAGTGCCTTCTGGAAGTACGTCGTCGCCGTCGAGTAATCCTCTTCCAACGCGTGGACGACGCCGCGATCGGCCCACGCTTCGCCGTACTCGGGAGTGACCTTCGCAGCGCGCTCGAAGTCGAGATCTGCCTTCGCGAGTGTCTGGTCGAGATCTTTCTCGGTGGCGTCGCGATCGAGCCCGGTCAAGCACGTGTCGAT
>DASXEF010000346.1:0-4599 GCA_036490255.1 Kofleriaceae bacterium | reverse complement strand
TATCGAGCGGAATTCCGGTGAGCGCTTGGCGCAGGCCCGGCATCGGCTCGCGCTCGTCGTCGTCGAGATCGACCGCGAACTGCGGCTGGTTGATCTGATGCTCGCCGATCGTGCCGCTGATGCTGAGCCCGACGATGTCGCCGGCGCCGGTGATCTCGCGGCCCTCGATCGGGCGCAGCTCGGTGTGCTCGCGGCGCAGCTGGGCGAGCGATTCGTCGACCGCTGACTCGGCGACGTTCAGCTTGCGGCGCTCGATCTCGAGCCCGGTGTAATCGACCGGCACGACCTCGCCGCGGACTTCGATGATCGCGTTGAAGATGAACGGCTGGCCCTTGCGGATCGGCGCGGCTTCTTCGACGCGCGGCTCGGCAACGGCCGCGAGCTGGTGCTCCTGGTTCGCTTTGAAGAACGACTCGCGTACCAGCTCGTAGGCGACCTCGGCGTTGACGCGCGGGCCGTAGACCTGCTCGAGCACGGGCCGCGGCACTTTGCCTTTGCGAAAGCCCTTGAGCGCGGCGCCCTTGGCGAGCTCCTTGTACGCGTTGCCCAGCTTCTGGCTGACGGTCTCCCACGGAACTTCGACGAATAGCTTCTTCTCGACGGGTGAGACGTCTTCGATGCGAACCTGCATGGCGAGCCTGGTTACCACATTCGGCCGGCCGCAAGCACTAGCTGCGACGCAAGCGATACGTGGGCTCGCCGCCGAGCGGAGCGCCTGGCTCGACCAGGTCGCCGAGGCCGAATTGCTCGAGCTTTCGGGTCAATGCCTCCATGAACGCGACCGGGTCGGCTGCGTCGACGAGCTGGCCGATCGAGCGGGCCGTGACGTCGCCGGCCTCGCCGAGCGCGTTGAGCACGCGGCGCTCGCGCGCCTCGAGGTGAAATTCGGCGGGCACGACACGCTCGACGAACCGGCCGAGCATCGCCGAAACGTGCGGCGCCAACCCGAGCCGGACGACGGCTGATTGAGCCCCGGATCCCGACGAGTAACCCAGCGCCGTGCGTGCGTGCGAGCTCATGTTCGGCGGCGGCCGCGTCTTCGCGTGACGAGCGCGCGGCAACGGCGTGAGCCGCAGCTCCGGGTTCGACGGCGCCGCGACCGCGCCGTGCTGGTGATGATGACGAACCTGCTGAGCCGCGGAGATCTGCGGAACGATCGTCGCCTTTTGATGTTGCGGCACGCGCGCGGCGCCGACTTGTTGAGGAACGTAATCGACGCGCGGCCCCTGCGAGCCGAGCGCGTGCATCGTCGGCGAAACGAGACTGTGGTGATGACCCGGCATCACCGGCGGCGAGCCGGGAGCCCAGTTGCCGGTCGGCTCGCGATCGAACGTCGATTCTTCATCGGCGAGCCGCGGCGGGTTGCCCTTGCTACCGGCGAGGCGTCGCGCCGATTCCTCGAGCCCGTGCCGCACCATCGCCGCGCGCGCCTCGATCCCTTCGGGACCGTCGCCGACGTGAATCCCCCACGGACCGTTGGTATCGATTCCGGCCGGACCGATCGCGAGCTCGATGCCCTGCAGCAAGATCGTCGGCAACGTCTGATCGCGGCTTTGCGCGTAGGCGCGCATCAAGACGCGTTGTTCGGCCCACTTTTCTGCGATGACCATCACCGACCGGTAGTGGCTCGGCGCGGACGCTGGCGAACGCAACCATGCGTCGACGAGGCGGATCTGGGCCATCGCTACGCGCCCATCATATCCCAAGGCGCGCCTTCGCACGTGCGCGAGAGCACGGCGAGCGCCCTGTCGACGCTGCGCGCCGAAAAAAAAACCGCCGGTGCCCTCGGGGTGGAGAGAGGCACCGGCGGGACCCATACCGAGGTACGGGGGTCAACGCAACCTGCTCGCGTGGGTGGGACACGAGCCAGGCTGCCGTTAAAACGCTGCTAGTTCTTGAGCCACTGGTCGAGCTTGGAGCGCGTCTGGTCGCTCAGCCGGTCCCAGCCTTCTTTAAGATGAAGCTCGAGCTCGTCGAGCTTGTGCTTCACTTTCGCCTTCGCGTCGCTCGCGTCTGTCCGTGTATCCGCTTTCAGGTCGTTGAACTTTGCGAGTAGCTCGTGCTTGCGAGCCTCGACCCGATCCTTGAGTGCATCGGTCTTCATGCTCATGCCTCAGATCATTTGCAGGCTCGGTACCAATCCAAAAGTCCAGTCGTGTTCGACATCACCATGCGCGGAAATGACATCTGTGCCGCGCGACGCCGTCACAGCGTGCGCTGGCGCCCGCTGTATTCGACAACGCCGCGCGATCTCGCCGCGTTACAGCTGGCACCGCATTTGTACTAGGACCCCGGCGATGTCAGCGGATCGACGAAACGCGTCGAGTTACGACGAGATCGTGCGCCGCACGGTTCCCCAACCCGATTCGAGCTTTCGCTCGACGATCGACGAGGAGCACCTGAGCCGGCATCGCGCGGGTAAGGCCGCCGATCACGTTTCACACGAAGCGACCGAGACCGAGCGCGCGACGCTCGCAAAGGTCGTCGCGAAGCTCGAAGCCGATCACGCGATCGATCTGACGAACGTGCGCCTGTCGATGGACGGTCGCGAGCTCGTCATTAAAGGCAACGTGCCGGGTCCCGCGACCTCGGCGCGAATCGAAGATGTCGCCGGTCATATCGACGGCGTCGATCGCATCGACAACCAACTCGCTATTCGAGGCGAGTGAGTCACATGCGCGCGTTTTCAGAAATTCGCCCGTGCGCCGCGACGCTCGTCGCGCGATCCAGCACGGGTGAGACGCGCGCTAACGATTCGGATCATGATGATTCCGCCTGGGCACGAAAGCAGCAATTACTGCTCTCGACCAGCAAAGGAGTCAGCCATGTTTTCCTGGGCATTCGCATTCTTCATCATCGCGCTGATTGCAGCAGTGTTCGGATTCTTCGGCCTGGCGGCGAGTGCCGTCGGCATCGCGAAAATCATCTTTGTCGTCGCGCTCATCATGGCGATCGTCAGCTTTGCTGTCGGTCGTCGGCCGGCCGCTTGAGCAGCGAAACTCTCCAAAGCTTTCTGCCGGCTGAAAGGTAAGATACCGACGTGACCGGAAACATTCTTATTGTCGACGACGAAGAGGACACCGCGCTGCTCTTGCGCGATAGCCTCCGCAAGCGCGGGTTCGATGTCGACGCCGTCACGTCGGGTCAAGCTGCACTCGAACATCTACGGACATCACCGGCCGACGTGGTCGTGACCGATGTCCAGATGGCGGGCATCTCCGGCATCGAGCTATGCCAGGAGCTGCGCACGCGGCATCCCGACTTGCTTCCCATTGTCTTGACCGGCCAAGGCGGCCTCGAGACTGCGATCGCCGCGATTCGCGCCGGCGCGTACGACTTCATCACCAAACCGGTGAAGATCGACGCGCTCGCGATCGCGGTCGGTCGCGCCGTCGAGCACCTCACGCTGCGCCGCGAAGTGAAGCGGCTGCGTTCGGCCGCCGATCGCGACGTGCCGATCGACGGCATCGCGGGCTCGAGCCCGGCGATTCGCGAGACGATCGAGCTCGTGCGGCGCGTCGCCGACAGCGATGCGACCGTGCTCGTGACCGGCGAGTCCGGCACCGGCAAAGAGCTCGTCGCTCGCGCACTGCATAACCTGTCGCCGCGCCGCGACCAGCCGTTCGTCGCCGTGAACTGCGCCGCGATGCCGGCGCCGCTGCTCGAGAGCGAGCTGTTCGGGCACGCGCGCGGCGCGTTCACCGACGCGAAGTCCGCGCGCGCCGGCTTGTTCGTGCAGGCGGGCGCCGGGACGATCTTCCTCGACGAGGTCGGCGAGATGCCGATCGAGATGCAGGTCAAGCTCCTGCGCGTGCTGCAGGAGCGCCGCGTGCGCCCGGTCGGCGACGACACCGAGGTCGCCGTACGCGCGCGCGTCGTCACCGCGACGAACCGCGATCTCGAGGCCGAGGTCGCCGCGAAGCGCTTTCGCGAGGACCTGTTCTACCGGATCAACGTCGTGCCGATCGCCGTGCCACCGCTGCGCGATCGCGCGGGAGACGTGCTCTTGCTCGCGCAGTTCTTCCTCGACCGCGCGGCGAAGCGGCTCGGCAAGCCGGTCCGCAGCATCACCGTGCCCGCCGCGCGCCTCCTGTCCGAGTACGACTGGCCGGGCAACGTGCGCGAGCTCGAGAACTCGATGGAGCGCGCGGTCGCGCTGTGCCGGCTCGACGCGATCACCGTCGACGACTTGCCGAGCAAGCTGCGCGAGTCCGACGCGCAGCACATGGTCGTCGCGCTCGAGTCGCCCGCGGAGCTCGTCACGCTCGACGAGCTCGGCGGCCGCTACGTGCGCCGCGTGCTCGCGTCGGTGAACGGCAACAAGACGCGCGCCGCGAAGATCCTCGGCATCGATCGCCGCTCGCTGTACCGGCGGCTCGAGGACGTGCCCGCCGAGCCAGAGCCGGAGCCGGGCACGGAGCCCGAGCCCGAGCCCGGCAGCGGCGGTTGACCCGCCCGGCGCGCCGCACTACCCTCGGCGACGATGTACCTGGGCATCGTCACCGGAACGATCGTCGCCGAGCGCAAGGCGGCCGGCCTCGAGGGCAAGAAGATCTTGCTCGTCCAGCCGGTCGACGAGCACGGCGCGAAGACCGGCGA